>JAQGPI010000314.1 GCA_028293175.1 Verrucomicrobiaceae bacterium
GCCGTCTGCCTATGGCAGTGGCTTCCGGCAGCGAGGAGCCGACGGTGCGGGCCTGTCTCATTGCGACAGGAATACTTGACCTTTTTGACACCATTGTCACCCCCCGAGATGTGGCCCGCGGCAAGCCGGCACCGGACATGTTCCTGTTGGCTGCAGAGCGCATGGGTGTGAACCCCAAAGATTGCCTGGTGTTTGAAGATGGCCAGAGCGGTCTTGATGCGGCGAAGGCCGCAGGCATGGAGACAGTTTTTGTCGCCCGTGGTCTGGGGCGTGCGTAGAGAGTGTGGCAACCTGTCTCAACTCTCGTTCATTCCTCACGTGCCTGCAGCCCTTCACAAGCCCAATGCCGCGCTGGTCATCATTGGCCATGGCTCCACGCTGAATCCTGATTCCAGTTCGCCCACGCATCAGCACGCGGAAACGATCCGGCGGCAGGGCATCTTCGCCGAGGTGGTCTGCGCCTTCTGGAAGGAAGAGCCGAGCATGACGGAGGTGTACTCGATGGTGGACAGCCGCGAGATTTATCTGGTGCCGAACTTTATCAGCGAGGGCTACTTCTGCCAGGAAGTGCTGCCGCGTGAACTCAAGGTCACGGGCCCTGTCACAAAGCTTGAAGATCGTACACTGTATTATTGCGATCCCGTGGGCGTGCATCCGAACATGACGCGCCTGCTGCTGCAACGCGCCGACGAGGTGGTCCCCGGAGTGCCGCGGGGGCATACGAGCCTGATCATTGTGGGCCACGGCACGAACCTGAACGAGAACAGCACCAAGGCCATCAAGGATCAGGTGGAGCTCATTCGAAACGGCGGCTATGGCTTCGCCGAGGTGATCGATGCCTACATGGAGGAGCCGCCATTGGTGAACGACTGGCACACGCTCACCACCAGTCCAAATGTGGTGGTGGTGCCGTTCTTCATTGCTGACGGGCTACATAGCTTCCAGGACATCCCGGTGCTGCTCGGCATCGAAGCGGAGACCGGCGCGGCGGCCAGCCAACGTGACGTCTTCTGGCACAATCCGCATCATCTTCACGACCGGAAGCTGTACTATAGCAGCGCCATCGGCACCGAACCGCATCTGGCGGATGTGATTATCGATCAGGTGATGGACTTCGATACGAAGCATCTGCCGCCGCCTGTGAAGCCGGGTGTTGCTATCATCATTCCATGGCTGGAACAAAAGGCGGTGCATGGCTTTACCATTGGTCAGGTGCGCGTGAAGAAAGAGGCTGAGGGCTATTTGCTTTGTCATCTGGAAGACATCGCGGCGCTTGATTCCATTGCGGTGCAGCATGGATCTGAGGCAGTGCGTGAGATTGCGCAACTGGATGCTGCCGGGGAGTTCAGACCGCTGAAGTCCGCGCCCAATTTAAAACGTGGCTGGGCCGTGCATGTGGCGGATGTGCAGGCGCTGCGCCTTGCCTTGGATCACCTGTATCCAGCGGCGCTTGGCCTCGCGATTGATGAGGAGCAGGGGACTCTTCAACCCGTGCCGCTGCGTGAAAACCTGGGGCGGCAGACCGGCATGTACCGCTTCACCAACACCATCAGCGATGATCAGGCGATGGAGATGGTGGCCAAGGGCTGCGACTATCATTCCAAGTGCTTGCGACGGATCACTTGGGGCCTGACGAAAGAGCAGCCTTTGTACGGTCCCGCAGTGACCAAGACCTTGCCGCTTGAAGGCGCGGATGTGCCCCTGCTTTGTGTGGAGGTCTGTCCGCTGGTCGTGGGTCAGGCGCGCAAGATAGCGCAGGGCAATCACGCGGCGAAGGCAGGCAACACGTAAGAGACAAGCTCTTGCTAAACCGGTGGTACAGGTCGCGTACTACCTGCCTCGCATGAAGACTTTCTCCCTGCTTTCGCTCCTGCTCGCGCTCTCTGCCTCCGGTGCTGAACCGCAACCGTTGCATCTCACCCTGCCACCCATGTGGTTTGGTGTTCCTGGCACTCCGGTGAGCCTGTATTATGACAATGTAGTACTCACTGAGAAGCCCGAGAGCTTGAAGTTCGAAATCAAGTGCGACATCGGCTCCAGCGAAGCCAAGCGCTGGACGGTGACGCCCACAGACAAAGATGTGGGCGATCATGCGATGCAGGTGACCGTCAAGGACAGCGCAGGCAAAGTGATCGAGATGGGTTCAACCAAACTGCGCATCGCTCCCAAAGACGCAGGCGCAGGCCGCGAACTGGAACTGCTTATTGTGGGCGACAGCCTCACAGCGGCCACCATTTATCCTAACGAGATCGCAAGGCTCCTGAGTGAACCCGGCAATCCGAAGTGGACGATGCTCAGCGATCACAAGCCTGCCGGTGCCAAGCCCGGCGTGGCGCACGAGGGCTATGGCGGGTGGACGTGGCAGGCCTTTCTGGCCCGCTATGTCGCGAAGCCCGAGCCCGAAAAGCGCAACATCAGCAGCCCCTTTGTCTATGCCGATGACAAAGGCAAGCCAGGGCTCGACATCCCGCGCTACTTCAAAGAACACTGCGGCGGCCAGACTCCCGACGTGGTGACTTTCTTGTTGGGCATCAATGACTGCTTCGGTGCGAAAGCAGGTGACAGGGAAGCCATGGACAAGGTCATTGATGGCGCGCTCGACAACGCCGACAAACTCATCGCCGCTTTTCACGCCGCTGCGCCGAAAGCTGTGTTTGCCGTCGGCCTCACCACGCCGCCCAATTCTCGCGAATCGGGCTTTGAAGCCAACTATCATGGCAAGTACCACCGCTGGGGTTGGAAGCAGATCCAGCACCGGCTGGTGCAGCGTATGCTCACGCGGTTCGGCAGTGCTCAGGACAAAGGCATTTACCTGGTGCCCACGGAGCTGAATCTTGATACCGTGGACGGCTATGCCGACAACAACGGCGTGCATCCCAATGCCACCGGATACGCGCAGATTGGCGACAGCTTCTATGCCTGGTTGAAGGCCTGGATGGCTTCGGCGAAGTAGGTGCGGACCACTTTCAGTAACATGGATGTTAGACGGCACGTTTGAATCGCATCCATGATGAAAGCCTTGCTGCCAGTCCTGTTGTTCTCAGCGCTTGCCCACGCGGAACCAACGCCCTGGCGCTGGCAGGAGGACCGCGTGCCGGATCTTGGATTCGATCTGGATGCCGCGCAGGTCATCAAGGTGACTTCGCTGGAGACCAAAGGAAAGGGCACATTGCGGGAAGCCTTGCTGGCCAAGGGACCGCGCATTGTCGTGTTCGAAGTGGCGGGCGTGATTGATCTCGACCTCAAGGGCCTCAAGGTCGATGAGCCGCAGTTGATCGTGGCCGGGCAGACGGCACCCAGCCCTGGCATCACCTTGATTCGCGGTACCTTGCAAATCCAGGGCAGCCAGACACTCATCCAGCATCTGCATGTGCGGCCCGGTGATGCGGGTCAGGCCAAAGGTACTTGGGACCCCGATGGCATGACCACCAGCGGCGGGCCGCAGGAGGTGTGGTTCGATCATTGCTCCTGCACCTGGTCCATTGATGAAAACCTCTCCGCCACCACTTACAAGTCGCCTACTGGCGAACCTACGCGCCGCGTGTACATGCGCGATTGCCTGATCGCCGAGGCGCTCAATAACTCGACCCATCACAAAGGCCCGCATTCCAAGGGCACGCTGGTGGATGCCGGCACTCAGGAAGTGGCCATTGTGCGCTGCCTTTACTCCAGCAACGTGGAGCGCAATCCGGTGATTCATCCGGGCACTTCCGCCGTGATCGTGAATACCGTGATTGCCAATCCCGGCGAGCGGGCGATTCATTCCAACACCTCGCAGAAAACTGA
>JAQGPI010000316.1 GCA_028293175.1 Verrucomicrobiaceae bacterium
CACCGCTCATGCCTGCGCCGAAGTTCTTGCCGAAGCTGCCCAGCACCACGACAAGGCCGCCGGTCATGTACTCGCAGCCATGATCGCCGATGCCTTCCACTACAGCCGTGGCACCTGAGTTGCGCACGCAGAAGCGTTCCCCCGCACGGCCCGCTGCGTACAGCTTTCCGCTGGTAGCACCATACATCACAGTGTTACCTATGATGCTGTTCTCCCAGGTCTTAAATTCAGCGCGGATACGCGGCCCGGTCTTCACTATGACCTCACCACCGCAGAGGCCCTTACCCACATAGTCATTGGCCTCGCCTACCAGAGTGAGTTTCACGCCACCGCAGACAAAGGCCGCAAAACTTTGTCCGGCACTGCCTTCACAGGTCACGTCCACCGTTCCTTCAGGCAGGCCATGATTGCCATGGTACAAAGCGATGTGACCGCTTAGACGGGTGCCGATGTTGCGGTTGGTATTTTGAATGCGGTAATGCAACGGCAGGCCCTTGACGCCATAACGGATCGCGGCCGTGCTGGCCAGGATGATGTACTCATCTAGCGGATGCTGATCGAGGCCATCATTTCGGTTCATGTGCGCATAACGAGGCACATCCTTGCCGAGAGCCTTGCCCACGTCCTTCAAGATGGGGCTGAGATCGAGAAGGTTGGCCTTGGGGTGGTTTGGCACCGTACGCTGGCGCAAGTACTTCGTCTGGCCAATGAGGTCATTGAGCGTGCGCACGCCGAGAGTGGCCATGATCTCACGCACCTCCTGCGCGACACCATTGAAGAAGTTCACCACATGCTCAGGCTTGCCTTTGAACTTCCCACGGAACTTGGGGTCCGTGGTGGCAATGCCCACCGGACAGTTGTTCAAGTGACACTGTCTCACATACACGCAACCCAGTGCGATGAGTGCGATGGTGCCGAAGTTGAATTCCTCTGCGCCCAGAATGGCCGCGATGGCAATGTCGCGCCCGTTGCGGAGGCCGCCATCAGTGCGCAGTGTCACGCGTTCGCGCAAGCCGTTGAGCATCAGCACCTGCTGCGCCTCGGCCACGCCCAGCTCCCATGGCAGGCCCGCATGCTTGATGGAGCTCAGTGGGCTGGCACCCGTGCCGCCGTCGTGACCGCTCACCAGAATGATGTCAGCATTCGCCTTCGCCACCCCGGCGGCGATCGTACCCACGCCTGATTCAGCCACCAGCTTCACACAAATACGGGCGCGTGGATTGGACTGCTTCAGATCGTGAATGAGCTGCGCGAGATCTTCGATGGAATAGATGTCGTGATGCGGCGGCGGGCTGATGAGCATCACGCCGGGCGTCGTGTTGCGCAGCTTCGCAATCATCCGGTTCACCTTCATCGCGGGAAGCTGGCCACCCTCGCCGGGCTTGGCTCCCTGTGCCATTTTGATTTCGATTTCCCAGGCGTTGGCAAGATAGTCAGCAGTGACGCCGAAGCGTCCGCTCGCCACCTGCTTGATCTTGCTGTTCGCCCAGTCGCCGTTTGCACGCGGCTTGAAACGTTCAGGATCTTCGCCGCCCTCGCCGCTGTCCGACTTGCCGCCAATGCGGTTCATCGCAATCGCAAGCGCTTCGTGGGCTTCCGGACCAATCGCCCCCAGGGACATCGCCGCTGTGGTAAAACGAACGCGAATGTCTTCGATGGACTCCACCTCATCGATCGAAATGGGGCCGTCTTCCGAAGGCACAAATTCCATCAGATCCTTCAACGCCACAGGCGTATTCTCAAGCTGCACCGATACGTACTTGGCATAGTCTTCGGCGCTGCCGCTTTTCACAAAGGTGTGGAAGTTTTTGATCACCGGGCCGGTGACCGCATGCGTTTCGCCTTTCTGGCGCGGACGATAGTATCCGGGGTCGCCGAGGTCGATGCCCTTGTCAGCTCCGAGGTCGGGCACAGGCTCCGCAAAACCCAAGGCATGACGCGCAATGGCTTCCTCCGCGATTTCAGCAAAACCAATGCCGCCAATCTGGGAAGCCGTGCCGGTGAAGGCATAAGACATGACTTCCTTGCCGATGCCGACAGCTTCAAAAAGCTGCGCGCCAGTGTAGCTGCTGAGCACGCTGATGCCCATCTTGCTCATGATTTTCAGCACGCCCTTCTCAAGACCTTTGCGGAAGTTCGTCAGCGCCTTGGCGAAGTCCGTCCCTTCAAGCTGCGGCTTGCGCGCCGTCTTGTCCTGCTCCAACACCTCTTGCACTGTATCGTAGGCGAGATAGGGGGAGATGGCACTCGCGCCGAAACCGAAGAGCGCCGCCATTTGATGAGTGTCGCGGGCCTCACCAGTGTCCACAACGAGGCTCAGGCGCATGCGCAGTTGCTTGCGGTTGAGATGATGATGCACCGCACCGGTGGCCAGCAATGCCGGTACAGCCACACGGTCATGGTCCATCGCACGGTCGCTCAGGACCAGGATGCGGATGTGATCGTTCACCGCCGCTTCCGACTCATAACACAAGCGGTCGAGGGCCTTCTTCAAGCCCACCGCGCCTTCATTGACCGGCCAGGTCATGTCCAGCACCCGGTGCGGGAAGGTGGTCTTCATCTCCTTCAAGGTCGCCAGCTCGTTTTCGAACAGGAACGGCGAAGTCAGGTGCGCTACATTTGCGTGCTCTGGCGTGGCATCGAGCCAGTTGCGCTGCCAGCCAAGCCCGACGTTGAGCGACATCACCGCGCGCTCGCGGATGGGATCGATAGGCGGGTTCGTCACCTGGGCGAACAACTGGCGGAAATAGGTGCTGAGCAATCGCGGACGATGCGAGAGGATGCTCAGGGAAACGTCGTCGCCCATGGAGTACACCGCCTCATCTCCCTTCTGCAGCAAGGGAATGAGAGCGATGTCGATCTCCTCCTTGGTCCAGCCAAAGGCAGCCTGACGTTGAGAAAGGCCGAGGATGTCGAGCGCTTCCTTGGGCTCATGCGGGGCTTGAGCGGTAAGCAAGGTGCGGTTGTTGAGCCATTCGCCCCAGGGCTGGCGCGAAGCCAGATCGGCCTTGATCTCCGCATTGAACCTCACTGTGCCTTTCACCGTGTCGATGGCCAGCATTTCGCCGGGGGCGAGGCGGCCTTTCTTAATCACTCGTGCATCATCAATGGGGATGATGCCCACTTCGGAACCCAGAGCAAAAATACCGTCATCAGTAAGCTTGAAACGCGAGGGCCGGAGACCGTTTCGGTCAAGGCTCGCGGCAACCGTCATCCCATCCGTGAACACCATCGCAGCAGGACCATCCCATGGCTCAGAGAAGCACTCGTGAAACTCAAAGAAGGCCTTCAATTCCGGTGAAGTGGTAGGGTCAATGCCATAAGCCGAAGGCACCAGCATCGCCATGGTATGAGTCGGATCACGCCCGCTCAATACTAGCAATTCAAGCGCGGTATCCAGGCTGGCGGAATCCGATTGATGGGGATCAATCATGTTCTTCAGCAGGTGCTCCTCGCCTTCCCAGAACTCGCTGGCGAAGTCGCTCGCGCGGCTGCTCAGCCAGTTACGATTGCCACGCATGGTATTGATCTCGCCGTTGTGCGCGAGCATGCGGAAAGGATGGCTCAGCGCCCAGGTGGGGAAGGTGTTCGTGCTGAATCGTTGATGGAAAACGCCGAGGGCCGTCTCATAATCATCGCTCTGCAGATCGGTGTAAAATTTCTCCAGCGAGGATGGCAGCAACAGCGCCTTGTACACGATGGTACGATGTGACATCGAAACGACATAGAACTCCGCCAGCTTCGACTCTATCGCCCTCACACGCAGTTCCCGGCGGGCAATGAATAGCAGTCGCTCAAAGGCGTTGTCGTCCATGTCCTTGGGCCGCCCCAGCAGCAGGTGCTGGATGTAGGGCATGGTGCGGCGCGCCTTATCACCCAGCTCATTGGGGTTCACCGGCACATCGCGCCAGCCGATGATCTTCACCTTGCGATTGCGCAGCACGCCTTCGACCACGAGCTGAATCTTGAGCCTTTCGGTCTGATCTTGGGGAAAGAAAAATACGCCCACCGCAAGGTCTAATTCGTGGTCCAGCCGCTGATCAAGCCGCTCCACTTCGGGCAGAAAAAGTTTATGCGGAATCTGGGTCAGAATACCCGCGCCATCGCCAGTCACTCGGTCCGCATCCACGGCACCGCGATGCTGCACGCTGCACACCCCGCGAATCGCCATGTCGAGAATTTTGCGAGACTTCTCACCCTTTACGTGGGCTACAAAGCCGACACCACACGCATCCCTCTCATTTTCCATGAGATGAAGGCTGCCTTCGTTGGGGATATTCTCGTCGTAGTAGGGATATTTCATGTGCGGTCAGACTGGCCAGGGGTTGGTCCCGGCGGCAATGGGGCAGGTGTCGTACCCTGCCCCAGATACCTTCGCAAGCAGGGACAATGCCACGAAAATTGTGCGAATTGGGTTACGAGACCTGAACTCCGCTAGATGCTCCTCAGAGGTGGTCCAAATTAGGCGGAATTTCACCCATATCGATGCCGAAAAGCCCAGCAATATCGTCATCTGAAATCACTGCAGCACTGCCAGCCACCGGCTCTTTGCCCACCGCATCCGCCGCCAGTGAGAGTAACTCCTCAGGATTCACCGCTCGCAGCTTGAAAAACAGCCCAGGGTCCGCATCAAACTTTAGGCCCACTCCATAAAGCACCGCTGCAGCATGCTTGCACAAGCCTGCTGAATCGGGGCAGTTACAGTTAATTTTGATTTCTTTGGGAGCAGGAAACAAACCAGTCTCCCGGTCTGTGATCACCTTCAACACCCCATCCCCCAGCTTACCCGACAAGAGATCTAGCAGCGTGCTTACCTGCCCTGCGCACTTACCTTTGATCTCCTGCCAATGTGGAGCCGTGAGCGGCTTGATCTTAATGATCACATCATAAATCGCGCTTCCCACCACCTCGGCAGTGACTTCCCCTGCTCCGATTTCGAGATTGTAAACCTTGCCTTGGCGCAGGTAAGAGCGGCCCCGCGGCAACCGTGATTCGTAGTCGGCATAGCCTTCGAGATGGCGTTGCCAAGCCTGGCCCCAAAAGCTTGTGGCCAACTTGTTGCCTTTGGGTGCCTGTACGGCCTCAAAAATGTCGCCGCGCTCCCGCCGGGCAGCGATTTGCCGCTCCACCTCTTCCTTGTTGTCCTGATAATCGCCGTAATCGATCCAGCCCATAGACTTTACAGCGGATACCAGTGGCACATTTCCCAGATGGCGGCCTTCACGACGGGGAATACTACCGCCAAATTTTCATTACTGAACACCGCCTCATCACCCTCGGCAAATGAGGCTGCTTCACCGCACAGCCACTCGGCCACCACTGGCTGTGGGCTGTTCTGAACGTAACGCTCAAAATCTTCCTCTTCCTCGATCTTGCTGGAATCGCGCAACTCGTTACCCAGTTGCCAGATGAAGCGCAAGGGATCGGCACCTTCCCGAACTGGAGGACGCGCATGCAGCACCGCCGCACCCTTGGCAAGGAGAATGAGCACAACGCCAAAGCCCTCATCGCTAAGTACTCCTTCCGTCAATTGATCCACACCGCTGGCAATGTCCTGCCACGTTTGTTCGAACCATTGTACCGCATCTTCTGCATCCTCCTGATAGCGGTGAAGGAAGGGTGCGAGGCGGTCTTCAATTGCCTGCTCATTAATAACTTTCTGGCGCGGAATGCGGTCGTGGGAGAAGTCCGGCAGTTCGGACCAGTCAAAGGACTCGATCATATCATCCACGCCCATCAGTGCGCCGTCTTCCTCATCACCCTCGTCAGCGTTGGCCTCCACCAGTGCTTCATAAACCTCCAGCATATGGCTCCTCAACCAGAGACCGAGCTGTCCCGGAATCATTGGGCCGTCCAGCTTTCTGGCAATCTCCGCCAATGCTTCCAAAGGATTGCCCGACTCGTTCTCAGGCAGTTCAAACGCAGGCCCGCTCAAGCGGGTAAACAGCGGCGCATCATAGATCCAGGCCAGCAATGAATCGCCTTCCATGACGGGGTCCAACTCCACATCCGCCACCACGGTGAAAGTCGTTGGCTCAGACTCTAACAAGTCCGTCACCTCCATGCTTTGCTGATCCAGCACCTTCTTAATTTGGAGCAACGCAGGACGTTGAGTTCGCTGTGCTTGCAGAAGTGTCCGCTCATCGTTGTTCACCCCTTCGAACCCCGCCTTCTGCCAGCGCTCGACAAAGTCCGGGCCTTCCTTATCGCCGGCCTTATGCACAGCCTGGGTAAGCATCAGGAAATGTGACACTTCGTCCTCCGCCTCGCGCAGCGCCCGGCCAAGCTCACGCGCCGGTTCGCCGCCTAATTCATCCAGTACCCGCTTCTGGGTCTTCTTGAAGACCCGCTGTTCGAGTTCCGCCAGCCCATTTGCATTGCCCGCAGTAAAGGGGTGAAATTCGCAGGAATTCGGGCAGTCGAGTTTGGAAACGCGGTCCGAACCGCACTCCTTCGGCGTGATGGTCTTGGAAAGGGCGGGGCAGTTGCGGGAGCTCTTGGGCTGTTTGTCGTTCACCTCTTGAGTGGAGCAAGAAAAGACCGTTTCGCGAGGAAAATCCCGTGTATCATGCCCGCCGATCAAAGCTGGGATTCCAGCGGTGCCTGCGCCACTTGCAGCGGCGCATCTATGATGTCTCCCTCGTCATTCAACTGCACATGCCTGCACTGCTTGAGATCCGCGTAAAAGACCCGCGTTTGCTCCTGAGCAAAGGCTGCATCGCGGACCATGATATTCGCCTCGTCATTGATCTTCTGAGAGCGCGGATCGAGATTCATTGATCCCACAGAAGTGAACAAACCATCCGCCACCATCAGCTTCGTATGAATCATGGTGGGCTGAAATTCATACAGCTGAACGCCTGCGGTGAGCAGTGGCTTCCAGCACTTCTTGGAAGCCCGTCGGACTGATTTTTGATCGATCCATTTCCCAGGCATGATGATCTTCACCTTCACTCCGCGTTTTGCGGCCGCGCACAGGGCATCAGACATTCTCTTGTCAGGCAGGAAGTACGGAGTCTCTATGAGCAACGACTTCTCGGCGGAAGCCATGGTCATGTGACACATCATCTCCATGGGAGTGCTACCGGTGCGTGAAATATTGTAAAAAGTTCCCACCGATGCCGGCCCGGCAGGATACAAAGCCGGAAAGTACTGAGGGCCTTGCAGCACCTCATGATGCGTCTTTAGCCAGTTGTTATTAAAGGCCGCCTGCAATTGAGCCACCACCGGCCCCTCCACACGGTAATGCAGGTCGCGCCACTGGTCGGGGGCATTTCCCTTCCCTTTCCATTCATCCGCGATGCCCACGCCGCCAATGAAACCGGTTCTGCCATCGACAATCAGCAGCTTGCGATGGGTGCGATGGTTTGACCGCGACAAGTCCGGCCAGATGACAGGGTGATAAATTTCAAGCTCCACGCCCGCCTCCTTCATCATGGTATGGTACACTTCCGATTTGGACGCCCCATGGTCATCCAGGATGACCTTCACTTTCACCCCAGCCCTGGCCTTCTCTGTCAAAGCCTGCGCAAATTGTCCGGGAATCGTTCCTTTCTCGAAGACATAAGTTTCGAAATTGATTGTGTGGCGGGCGCTCCGAATGGCCTTGAGCATGGCGGGAAAAATTTGTTCCCCATTGCTCAGAATGGTGATTTTGTTTCCTGGGAGATAGGCACCGCTCAGCAAAGCGCCAGTAGCCTGCTGAAATTCCACCGTGTGGACACCCGAGACGTGCGGCAGCGCCTCGCGCAAATCCGGCTGTGAAGAGCACGATGACAAAACAACAAGATACAGCGGTGCCAAGGAGCGAAGCAGGGAGGCTGGGGAGTGATTCATAGTGGTCAGGGATGGCGAATTCGCTGGAGCTGCGCTTTCAAAAACTGGTCAGCAAATTCTTCCCGCCCATCGGCAAATTTGACCTTGTACCGACTGCCCGTTACCGAAGAACCAGTGCCGCAGTAGGTGATGAAATCTTCCGAGGTTTTAATTTTCTCTCCCGCCGCTTTCCGTTTCCTCCGTAAATGGTCGGCGGCCTCTGCCGCCGTATGCTCGCTGCCGTTACGAATGAAAAACATGCCTTTCTCATTCTGAACTGCGGCGATGAGAGCCGTGATCTCCTTTTCGGCAGAATCAGCAAGCGCTGCCATGGCGTATGAAAGGATCAGGAAGGTGGTGATGATTGTTTTCATATCCGATGCTTGGCACTGACCATCAACGTCTCACGCAGTGTAATCGCGCACCAAGCATCAAGTGGCCGCCGTCTTCTTACGCCCCCTTCCGCCACGTTGACTTACACCTGGCAGTCTGCCATTGGCGGAGAGGTTTCTAAAAGCCAGCGTTGCGTCATCCCAGCGCCGCCGCCAGCCTGTCACGATCCACTTTCACCACCCAGTTCTCAATGGCAGTCGGAGCTCCGGATTTGTCGTCATAGGCGCGTTCTACGCGGCACTGCACTACGGTATCCGCGTGCTGCACCATGGTCGGAAGACGGTCTTCGGGGAACGCCATGATGAGTTGAAGGCCAAAGTTCTGGGCGAGGGCGAGGCAGGAGTCAATGCGGTCACCGGAGAGCTTGGAGAAGGCTTCATCCATGATGACCACGCCGAGGTTGCGGCGCTCTTCGCGGCGGCCAAGATCGTACACGCGCTGGAAGGCGGCGAGCATGGCGACAAAGAAAGGGGCTTGGTTCTCACCACCGCTTTGCTTCTTGGCGCTCTTGTTGAGCGAGATGGCGGCGGCTTCACTCTTGCCCGTAGGTTGAGCCTGGATGTCCCAATGATGATAATAGCGATAGTCCAGAGCGCGCTGATGGCGCGGGTCCTCACTGTTTTCAATCGCTGCCATGAGCTCGGCCTTGGCTTTTTCTACTTCTTCTTTAACGCCGGCGGCGAAGAGTTCGAGACCAGGATTCAGCCCTTTGTCAACAAGCATCCAGATGGCGCTGTGTGAGCGGTCGGCGCGCATGGTGAGCTGGTAGCGCCAGCCGCCGATGTCGTGATCCATGGCGCGGTTGAGCTCACGTTTGGTGCGCTCGGCTTCTTCCAGACGCTCCTTCAACACATCGAGCACTTGATGCTGGAGGCGATCCTCCCATTCCTTGCGTGCATCTTCGGCGATCTGCTTGAATCGTTCCAGTTCATGCGTGGCGAGGTCGTTGCGCCGCGCCTCATAGCGGTCGTTTTCGTCATCCGCAGGGTCAAAGGCCTCCGCCACTTCGGGATGGGTCTCAGCCAGCGCGCGACGTTCGATGTCACGCTGCTGCTTTGCTTTGTCCGCATCATAGCTGCGGGTACGGGCTACGCTGGCGGCGGCATCGCAACGCTGGCTCCATTTAGGATACTGTGATTTGGCAGCTTCGAGCTGCTCGTTGACCTCCGCCTCACGAATGCCATGAAGCTGGGCAAGACTGGCCTGTCGTGTGATGAAAGCGCTGCGCTCTTCCTCTTCGGCACTCGCGATGGACTCCAGCAGTTCACGTTCCTGTTGCTGGAACTTGGACAAGCGTTCACCCAAGCGGCCCACTCGCTCCACCACGCCCATGAAGGTCGTTTCAAGCTGACGCAGCTTCTCCACGGTTTCCTCGCGCTCAGGTGTGGCCAGCAGGCGGATGGTTTCATCAACGCCTTGCAGCTCCTTCACCGATTCGGGCAGCCGCCACAGACCATCCGTGCCTTGTGGGCGACCGGCATCATCCAGTTTCCATTCCTTGCCGCGGTTCATCCAAGTGCGCCAGTCGGTGCGAAGCTGCTTCTGCTCTGCGAGCAATTTATGCACTTCGTCCAGTTCATCGTGACGCATCTGGCGCAGGCGGCGCAAGCCTTCCTCACCAATGGTCAGTTCTTTGTCAGGCATCAACTTCACGCGCAGGGGCGGGAACTTCAGCCAGCCATCCCTGGACAGCGCGCTGTGATGTTTGTCAAGCTGCGAGGACTTTTCCACCGGCACTAAGTCGCCGTACTTGCCATCCAAATAAGCTCGCGCGCCCTTGTGCTTGGTTTCGAAGAACGAGGCCACCGCGCCTGCTTTCGGTGCGGCTTCGGTGTTGTTCAGTTCATTGGTGTTGATCAGTGGTTCGCTGGCATTGTCAACGCGCTGGGCATGTTCCCACGCTGCGTTGAAATCTTCCGCCAGCACGGCCTGCCGTTCAGTGCCCAGCAATGATTCCAGCAGCGGCCACCATGCCTGTGCTTCGGGCTTCACTTCGATCACGCGGCCTAGCGCCACTGCACGCTGACCACGCGCCCTGAGCGCATCCAGCAGAGGTGAAGGAGCAGCACGGCCTTCATGCAAGCTATCGAGCTCACGACGCAGGCGCAGCTCGCGCGATTCGAGGTCCTTGATGTTGGCCTCGATGGGACGTAGACGCTCCAGACCTTCATGCACGGTCTGGTCAAAGACACGTGCCATGCGGCTGACGGCATCCAAGCCGCGCGCCTCATCATTGCCAGCCATGATCGCCAGGCCTTCCGCAGCATCTTCAGGCTCCTGCATGCCCAGCTCCGCGCCATGCTGAAGCCACAGTTTCCAATGCTGGGTGCGCTCACGCAAAAATTGCCGCGCCACCCTGCCTGACTCCCGCAGAGTTTCCACTTCGCGGCGCAGCTCATCACGTCGTGCGCGGTTCTCCGCAAGGCGGCCAATCTGGCCGTCATTGCCCACCACATGGCGGACTTCTTCAAGCTGGCGCTGCAAATCCGCGCGCTCTGCCAGCGCTGCCTTCTGATCCGCTTCATGCTCTGCGTTTTGCTCACGCATGCCGTCTAGTTTACTACGGTGAGAGACCAGTCTCTCCTCCCGCTCCTCGTGCATCAAGGCATCATGCAGATGAGCATAGATGGCCGCTTCGCGCCTAGCTTTCAAATAATCCGAATGGCGCGCGCAGATGCGGTCAAGCCGCTCAAGCTGCTCATGCATTTTCTCCAGCCGGGCCTGGGCGTTGCGATGCGCATCCACGCTAGCGCGCACGGCTTTTACATCAGGGAAACCGGGTTCCAGCAAGTACTCGCGAATGAATTTCTCGAAGCTCTCCACGGGCTGGAACGCCATCGCGTTCGGCAGTGTCTTGTGCATCTGCTTGGCATCAAAGCCAAGGTGCGCGCGTGAAGCCATCTCCGCGTGATAGGTGGCGATACGGTCAAACGGCTGGCCTTCGAGATCACGCTGCACATGCACGCGAAACTCATCTTCCGGCATGAAGCTCAGTTCATTCGGATCAAGGTTCGGACTGAGGAAGTCCTCATGCTCCAGCCTGCGGCCTGCCATGAACCAAAGGGTGCGCGGCTTAGAGGTGGGCCCCTCATATTCGATTCGCGCACCCCAGGTTTCGCGCCGCGGTGTTTCTTCTCCCGGCTGAAGCGGCCAGGAGAATTCCAATCCGGCCAATGTGACGCTGCTAGGCCTCAGGAAACGTTCCTGCCCATCGCGGCCCAAGGTGTTTGTATCACACAGGCAGTAGCCTTTCAGCGTGCGCCCGCTGCCAGCGCCTGCGGCGGCCTTGTTGAAACGGCTGAGCCCCTCACCCAGCATCACGAACTGTATCAAATCCAGCAGCGCGCTCTTGCCCGAGCCATTGGCGCCGGTGATCAATGACAGTCCGGAGACATCAATGAATTGCCGGTAGCCGTACCAGTTCACCGCAACGATGCGGCTGATGTGGACACGCGTGGTGGGAGTCTTGGGTTGGTCAGGCATCTACGGGGAAAGGCAACGGACGGAGAACGGTGAATAGGGAGCAACGCTTGGTTACAGCGTTTCGGCAGGGACAACGGGCGGAGCGGCATCGGCACCCGCTTCCTCATCCAAATCGGATTCAAGCGTGAGGACGGTGGAAGGCTGATACATGCCGGCACGGGCAAGCCAGGACTCAATGCTATCAAAGGGAATCACGCGCGGCAGGCTGGGCAGGATCTCGATCATCATTTCCCCAAGCTGCGTCGAGCCTTCCGGGCGATTCGTGCGGATAAGACGGTGCCGCTTCAACCGCGCCAGCATGTCTTCGAGCTGAGTCTTTTCCGGCGGCTCGATCTTGTCAAAAGTACTGCGGAACCGCGTCCACAACTCGTCCACCGTGATGATCACCGTCTGCGTCGCCTGCGAGCTGCGCACATCGTCCCAGGCGCGCCAAAGCACCAGCAGGAGAAGCGTTTCATCCTTGGTGAACTGCCCGAGCAACAAGCAGGATTCCACTCGGGGACGCGCTTGGAGCAACGAAAAGTCATCATCCACAATCAGTTCCAGCCCCAGGGGCGCGAGATAATCAGAGAGGTGATCGCGATAGTGATCGCGGGCCAGCACGTAAAGATCGCGGCCTACGCCTTCAGCGCCGAGCAAGGTCCCCCGTCCCAGCAAATCAGCCAGGATCTCGCGCAAAGGTGCGCGATCTTCTTCAGGGACGTCGGCCCAGAATCGGGGCCAGTGAGGATCTCGGGGCGTATCAGTCATGCTTTGCGGGTGATCGTGAATCGTTCCATGCGCCATCCGGCCTGCTCATCGTGCTCCAGCAGTTCGGGTTTGAGGCCTTTGATGCGGCGCTTTCCATCCACGCTCCAGCGCAGGATGCGGCCTTGCGCCGTGGGGGCATGATCGTAGGCCGCGATGGCTAAAAGGTCGAGCATCTCATCGAGTGAATCGACGCTGAATTTGCTGGTGTCTGTCATGCTGCCTTTCTCAGGTGCCACCTTGGCCACCAGCTTCGCCGCGCGTTGCGGAGTAAGGGCAAGACGCTGCCGCTCGCGCAAGGCCGTAAGCACGTCCTCTTCGTCCAGCGTGGTGGCGCGGCCCTGGTCGAACGAAAGGTCCACCGGTGAACGAGTCCGGCGAGCGCGAGCCAGCGACTCGATGCCATAGAAAAACTTCACCTCGGGCAGCATCGGCGCGAAATCCGGATTCATCTCCTTCATCGAGCTGAAGCGGCCATACTGATGCGCCGTGTTTACCGCATCGCAGTACATTTTGATGATCTCGGGACGACGCCCGCGCAGTTCCGTTTGATAGCGATAACGCTGCTGGGAAAGCTGATTGAAGCCCGCCATGCGCGCATCAATAGCATCGGCCACGAGGCGAATGGCCGAAAGCCGGTTCTCCAGATCACGCAGAGCTTTCTCCGCCCGTGCATAGGCTTCGGTAGCATCCCAGCCATAGTGTTCCACCAAACCCACGGCGAGACGTTCCTTCACCAGCGGATTGTCACGCCGGTCGGCCACCATGGAGCGCACAGATTGAATGCGGGGCAGCAGTCCGCCACGACGCAGCGCA
>JAQGPI010000329.1 GCA_028293175.1 Verrucomicrobiaceae bacterium
GGGAATGCTGGCGGAGCCGGTCAGGGTGGCGGCGAAGGAAACGGCGGGGGAAATCCAAATGATCCCAATTGGTTCAATGCTGCGTTTGCCAATCCTTTCAGTGCGGTGAATATTCCTAGTAGTGCACCTCCCGCAGCACCCCCAACTGCCGGTGTTGGCAGTATCAGTCAATAACGCTGAGCATCTTAATATTCCGCAGGCCGCTGTTTCTTCAAGGGACAGCGGCCTTTTTCCTTACTCGGCCCTTGGGCAGGATATTAAACCCCGTCACACATTGCGGCGTGAAGGGGTAATTCTGTCCGAACATTTTTAACAGGCGGTCAGGCGGGTTTTGAAGCCGCTTTCTTTGGTGCCTTTTCAGCAAGAATGGCGACGTCTCTCTTTACAACCACGGGTGGGTGGACGGGCCGCTTTCGACGCATGAGAGAGTGGAGCTCCTTCACTGGGTTCCACGTTTTGGGCCGCGCCTTGCTTTTGCTGAACCACTGGCAGCCGCCAGTAACCCATTGTTCGCGCCATTGGACGGCGTTGATATTTTGATCGTCATCTGTGTACCCCGGCTCAAATCCGCACGAAGGGCAGATTTCGTGGGAGGCTCCGCCACTGCTTGTGCGTTGCGGTAGCTTGAGGTGGCGATAGCCACAGGTCGCGCATAGGTATCCGTGAGGTTTCATATCTTAGGAGGTAGGATTGAAAAGGGGTCGTTCTGTGCTGGATGTGTTGTGGTTGGGATAAAACTAGAAGGAAAGATCGGTTGAATGGACAATGCGTCCTGGCTGTTTGTTCCAGTATTCTGAACTGCCCGGCTTAAAGAAGGTCCGGGTTTTGCCGGCGCGAGTGTAGGCTGCAAAGATGCGTTTGGCGGGATCCCAAACCCGTAGCGTGCCTCCTGCAGAGTCGTCCCACTTCATGGGAAGGCCTTGGTGGCGTGCCCGTTGGAGAAACGTCCACGCCTGGGCTGCATAGTCCTCACTTGAGCGCGCATCGAAATCGGGGCCGTGACGCGAGAAATGGTCGGGCAGGCTATCGAGGCTTGCCCATGTGACGGTGGCGGGCGGTGCCTTGAGCGGAGCGGGAGGGGCACGAGTAGAAGGATGCGCTTTTTTTTCTGTCGGAGCAGGTTTTTCCACCACCTTGGCACCTGTCATGGTGGTAGTGAAACTGCCGGTCCCCAGCTTCATTCTCGCACTTCCGATCACATAATAATAGATCGTGCGCGGCTGCAGGCTACGCAGGGAAACCGTGTGATGAGTTGTAACATCGCCTTCAGCTTTTAGCGTCAATGCGTCGGCTGACGTGCCGAAACTCACCTTTGTGCCAGAGGCAACGTCAGTGGACCAGTTGATGGTGGCTGTTGTGCCTGAAACTTTGGCTTCAGGGCCGTCAATGAGCGTGACGGCAGATGCCGGACTTAAAGCTATCCAAAGGAAAGCTGCAGCCGGCAGGACGAAACGAAGGTGGGTGAAAGGAAAAAACCACATGTTCAAGTCAATAAAGACTCCGCCTCGGATTTATTGCCCGGGAAAACGCCCGGAGATAGTTAAAAATTAGTTTAATTTGTCATCCTGAGGTAAGTATTTAATCTTAAATATGAAGGCGTACGCCTGAGGGAAGGGCATTGAGCAAAATTATTCCGCATGCAAAGCAGAAGCGGTTCAAGGCGGGATTGCATTTTCGCAGCCGCCTTCTACTGTCACACGTAATAACCCTCACTTATGGACAAACCGAAAATCACCGCCTACCTGAAAACCTATTGCGGATGGAGCGAAGGCATACGCGCGATCTTCCGCAAGTACGACCTGCCTTTCGAAGAGAAAGACATCATCAAAAATCCTGCGTTCCGCTGGGAAATGGAACAGAAGAGCGGCCAGCCGATGTCTCCCTGCGTGGAGATCAACGGAAGCATGCTCGCAGACATCAGCGGCGAAGAAGTGGAAAGTTGGATGCTTGCTAACAACCTGCTTCAGGAGAATGACGCCGAGCCCGATGCGCCGATTAATTCTTCCTGCACCGACGAACAGCACGCCGCTATGGCGCACGGTCTGGCCGGCAACATCAAGATCATCGCCTAGTCCAGGAAGCTCCTCTTCGAAGGCATCCCAGAAACGGGATGCCTTTGGTTTTTTATGGGCGAATACCGGACTCGTTATGTCATGGCGACTCTTCACCGGACGAAAAAGTGACATTCGATAATCCGGCTCGGTTGAGTACTCCGAGTACCTCGATCACTCGTTGGTAGCTTGCCTGTGGCTCAGCGTTGACGGTGATCAGGATCTTGTCTTCAAGCATGGTGCTTTGCTGGTGAAGGCGCTGCAGCGCGTTTTCCAGCGCCTGTAAACGGCGGTCGTCGGGATCAGCGAGAGGGCCATCATTAAGGCTGATCTCACCCGCTTCATCTACATGGATACTGACTTCCGAAGCTGGCATCTTCACTTTGCTGTCAGGAGTCACGATGCCGGGCAGTCTGAGCCCGAGACGTTGTTCTGCTTTCATTGCAGAGGCCATGGCCATGAAGAACAACATGATCACAAATACGACATCGATCATGGGAGCAATCTGGAACCCGGGAGAGATGTCCATGGCGGTAGTGAGAGGCTTCTTCATGCTGCGCATCACGGGAATGTGCCTGGCTTCTTGGAAGAAAGGACTTCCAGAAGGGGCCCGTGTTTTGAAACGTCCTGCCGCATCCTCACTGGCGTACGTCTTGTTCGTCCTGTATAGGACCACCCCCTTCATGCCATCCATTCGCCCCAAACCTGAACTTCTGTCCCCAGCCGGCAATTGGGAGTGTGCGCGTGCCGCTGTCGCGAACGGTGCGGATGCTATCTTTTTTGGGCTGCCAAAGTTCAATGCCAGGCTGCGGGCGGATAATTTTTCGGCGGAGGATCTGCCGAAGCTGATGGAGTTTCTGCATGCCCATGGCGTGAAGGGCTATGTGGCGTTCAACACGCTGGTGTTTACGAACGAGCTAGAGGATGCGGAAACACAGCTTCGCGAGATTGAAGAGGCGGGAGTGGACGCGGTGATTGTGCAGGATCTGGGACTGGCCCGGATGGTCAAGTTGCTGACTCCACGGCTGCGGCTGCATGCATCCACGCAAATGACGATAACCTCCCCGGAGGGGCTGGAATTCGCTAAGCGGCTGAGCATTGACCAGGCAGTGCTATCGCGCGAGCTGAGCTTGCGTGAGTTGGAGCGCTTTGCGGCAAATGACAGCCCGGAACTGCCGCTGGAAGTGTTTGTGCATGGGGCGCTTTGCGTGGCGTATTCCGGCCAGTGCCTGACCAGCGAATCCCTGGGTCGCCGCAGTGCGAACCGGGGTGAATGCGCACAGGCTTGCCGGATGCCCTATGATATTATCGTGGATGGCGAGAAGCGGGAACTGGGCGACAAACGCTACCTGCTTTCGCCCCAGGACCTGGCGGCAGTGAATGAGATTCCGCGCCTGATTGAGCTTGGCATCCGCAGCTTCAAAATCGAAGGCCGGCTCAAGACACCCGAGTATGTGGCGGCGGTCACGCGGGTGTATCGGAAAGCTATCGATGCGGTGCTGGCCCAGCAGCCGAGTCCAATCACGGAGGATGACATGTATGGCATGGAGATGACCTTCTCTCGCGGCCTTTACACCGGCTGGATGCATGGGGTAAATCATCAAGAGCTGGTGGGCGCCCGCTATGGCAAGAAACGCGGGCCGTATCTAGGCGAGGTCACGCGCATCATTGATCGCGATACCCTGGAGTTGGACGCTTTTGCGCTGCCAATCAAACGGGGTGACGGGGTGGTGTTTGAGAACATCAGGGACACCAATGATGAACAGGGCGGAAGCGTTTATGAAATGCAAGACACGTGCCTGTCTTTCAGGCATGACTTGCTGCGCATGGAAGCGATTCCGCTGGGGACCAGAGTGTACAAAACGAGTGATCCGGCACTGAACCGGATGCTCCGGCAGAGTTTTGAAAATGAGATTCCGCTGCGCAAGCTGCGTCGTCTGGACGTGTGCGTTTCAGGCCGGGCAGGGGACCCCTTGAGCGTGGTCTGCGGAACTGTGTCTGTAACCTCTGCCATTCCCTTGCAGGCTGCCTTGAAGAGGCCGCTGAATGAAGCACAATTCCGAGAGCAATTCAGCCGTATGGGCGGCACAGTGCATGAACTCGGTACAGTGGAGTTTGCGGTTGAAGGCGAAGTGATGGTGCCGGTGAGCGAACTGAACCGTATGCGCCGTGATCTGGTGGCAGCGGTGGATGAGGCCCTGAAGCATGAGCCAGCCAAGCAAACACCGCTGGCAACAACCAGTCTCCAGGCCATGCTTCGCAGCGTGCCACGGGCGGAGGTGAAGGAGGAGCCGGAACTGCATGTGCTGTGCCGTTCGATGGAGCACATTGACGCGGCTCTTGGCCTGGGCATTCGGCGGCTTTACGTCGATTTCGAAGACATCCGGCGCTATGCGGATGTGGTGCAGCATGTCCGGGAGAAATTAGCCGAAGCGGAGGTCTTCCTGGCCACGCCGCGAATTCAGAAGTCTGGCGAGGCCGGCTTCTTTAAGCTGATCGAACGCGCCGGTCCACACGGCGTGCTGATCCGCAACCTGGGTGCCCTGGCTTTTTTCAAGGATAGCGGACTGCGGGTGACGGGCGATTTTTCGCTTAACGTGGCGAACCCGCTGACCGCCGATTTTCTCAAGCAGAACACAGCGCTGGAGCAGCTTACGATCAGCTATGATTTGAACTTTGAGCAGGTGCTCGACCTGATCAGCGCTGCTCCCGCAAACTGGTTTGAGATCACGCTGCATCAGCACATGCCCATGTTCCACATGGAGCACTGCGCCTTTGCTGCCTTCCTTTCGGACGGTACCGATTTTACCAATTGTGGGAGGCCATGCGAAAAACACAAGGTGGCTCTGCGCGACCGGGTTGGCATGGAACATCCCTTGAAGGCGGATGTGGGCTGCCGCAACACGTTGTTCAACGCCGTCCCGCAGACGGGGGCGAGCTTCTACGAACCACTGGTCGAGGCTGGGCTCCGGCATTTCCGGGTGGAACTGCTGGAAGAATCCGGGGCAGAGGCGGAGCACACGCTGGGCCTTTACCTTGAACTGCTGGCCGGCAAGAATCCGGGCGAGCGATTGTGGCGGGAGCTGCGTGCGCAGTCTCAACTGGGTGTCACTCGCGGTACCCTCGCGGAGCTGGTTTGAGGTGATTTCGTATTTCGTGCTTCGTGGCAGCGTCGCTTCGAGTTATGGTCAAATGACAAGATTATCTGATATGACATTTTCTCTGCGTCTTTTCCGCCCCTCTCTTTGTTTCCTCGTTGCGGCTTGCGCCGTCTCCGGTGTTTCGACCGCGACGGCGCAGTATCAGGTGGCCCTGGAACTCAATAAGAAAACCTATGTCTCCCAGGAGCCAATGTCGGCCACCATTACGGTGACGAATCGCTCTGGCGCCGATGTCATCCTCGGCGGACCGAACGGCCATCGTTGGATGACGTTCACGATGAAGGACTCGATGGACCGGGCGCTTTCTCCGCTCGATCTGACAACGGAGGAGCCTGTTATTCTCAACGCTGGCGCTACCCTGCGAAAGAAGATCCGCTTGTCTGATACTCACTCAGTGCAGGATCAGGGCACCTACACAGTGACCGCTTCAGTGTATCATCCGCCTTCCGGCGAATACTATCAGTCGAACAGGGCCCGTTTTGTGGTGACGGATATCAAGCCCTTCGGGCAGCCGATGATGTTTGGCGTGCCCGCCGGATATCCAGAGGCCGGACGAGTGCGCCGCTACATGCTCATGGTCAACCGTGAGATGGACTCTAGCACCATGTATTTCCGCATGGTCGACGACGTGACTGGCGGCAAACTTGCCACCTATCCTCTCGGCGGGGTGACTCTGGCCCGTGAACCGCAGGTCACTATGGACAGGAATAATCTGTTTCACGTCATGTTCATGACCAATCGCGAAGTCTATACTTATGCCGTCATCCAGCCTGATGGACGGCCCAAGAGCATCCAGTACCTCAAGGACATTCCGCCTAATCATCCCCAATTGTTCCTCACAGCGAGCAATGAGGTGGTGCTCAAAGGCGGGCAGGTTTTTGATCCGAACGCAAAGGTACCGGAAGCGACGAAGGGCCGCTCGATCAGCGAACGCCCTCCGGGCCTGTAATCAGCGTGCTGAAGCCGTTTCCTTGACGGACTTGTCGGGTGCCGGTTTCGCTGGTTTAGGCAGCTCGCCGCCGCCATCCAGAAACGCTTGCATCTCTGCCAGGGCCTGACTGAGACGGGGATCTTTGGTGGTAAGGTAAGTGCCTGTGCGGATCGCCAAGGGAAGACCGCGCCAGGGGAAGTGAGGACCCCATGCATCAATCATGTCCAGACGCGCCTGATCATTCAAATGGCCAGCCACTCCGGTGAGCGCGGTGAGCCGCATGTCATCGCCCACACCTGCGAGGAAGGGCTTGCGCACCGCATGGTACAGGGCTTGTGCATCGGCTGAAACGGCTTGGGTAAGGCTGCTGCTGAGAGGTTCAGCCAGGGAGAGTGTGGGCTGTAAGAGACCCGTATCGACCCAGGCGCTCCGGCGCAGCTCTGCACAGGCATTAATCAGGGCGCGTCGGGCGGCAGGGTAATCCTGTCGGGCGAAGGCATAGCCCGTTCGCAAGAGCGCAACGTTCTCCGGGAAAAGAGGTTCCATCTCCTTGAGGTTTTCCTGGGCGCGTGCATCGCCGCGTACGGCCCGGTGAACGGTAACAAGCCATCGTTCCTGGAGAGTCTTGAGCGGCATTTCAGAACAAATGCGCTCAAAAGCAGCGTTGTTTTTGTTCAAATGAGCCTCATAGGCTTCCTTCATACGCGTGACAGAAGCGGGGGGCGGAGAGCCCCTGTGGGGCAGGAAAGACCCGACCACGTGAGAAGACACCCATAGGCAGCTCAACAGTTCATGACCGAGCATTTCCTCTTCCAGAGGCTTGCCACGCAGTTTGGGTAGCATTTGATCCTTGCTGTAAGCCTTCTGGCGGTATTCAAAGGCGTTATTGGAATTGTCCCTGCCAATGCTGCGGGCATAGCTAAACTCCAGCACGTTGAGATCATCGGTGTTGACCAAAGGGGCGGCGTTCGCAAGACGGCGGGTGAAATCCTCATTGGCTAGACAGTGGGCAAAGAAACCTTCGGCGCTGTCGGTGGACCACAGGCGGCGAAGGGCGGTCGCAAAGGGTTCTTCCTTGATGCGGGAACGAAGGTGATCGGCATCCCAGGGGCGGTTGGAAACACTAGCCACCAGCAGCAGGTCATTGTGCATGGTGTTCCAGATCTCGACTTTCGGGAATTCCCTTCCCAGAGTGGCGATGACTGTATCGATAGTCTCGGGCAGTGCCTCGTAGCCCTGCACCCATTGGCAAAGGATGCCGTCTTCATTGAGGCGTTCGCGCACACTGCGATAGAATTCCTGAGTGTAGAGGCTGGCAACGCCCGCCCGATAGGGATTGGAGGGCTCGGACACGATCAAATCGTAGCCTTCGCCGCCCGTCACGAGGAATTCCCGGGCATCACCCACCACATGATTCACCTTGGGGTGGTTCATAGCATTGCGGTTCACGGCGGTGAAATGCTTGGCGAGATCCTGCATGTGCTTCTCGATTTCAATCGCATCCACATGCTGCATGCCGGGCACATCGGCCAGCCAGCCCACCGTTGTGCCGGTGCCCAGACCGATCACGCAGGCCCTTTTGGGATTCGGGTGAAGGGCGGCTCCGGTGAGGCCGAGCATCACCTGAGTGGCCGCATCGCCGAGGGCAGAGCCATCTGCCTTGCCGTTGGTAAGCAGGATGTACTGGTCATTGTTCATCACTGCCACGCTGGTTTCGCGCCCGTCAAAAGACTCGACATGTGAGCGGCGGATGCTCCGCTTCCATTCTTCCAGTTTCTCGGGCGTGTTAGGCAAGGCGGTCGTGCGGCCGTAGCCAATGGGAGTGTGGAACCAAACGGAAGATGGGCCGGGGGAGAGCAGGACAGCGGCCATGCCTGCTGCCAAGGCGAGGTAGGAGGCGCGAAGGGTGCCTTGATGGACGGGCTGCTTCGCTCTCTGGAGGCGCTGATTTCGGTTCAAAACCATCATTGCCGCCACAGGCATCAGCCCGATTAAACCGGCCACCACATACCAGCAGGTAAGCAAACCGAGCGTAGGAATCAGTACAAATCCGCCAAGCAATGATCCGGCAATTGCGCCAGCGGTATTACTCAAGTAAGCGCGCCCTAGCTCACGTCCCACACCTGCGTTGCCACGTCCCAGTAGGGAGACCAGCAGCGGAAACTGGATGCCCGCGATGAGAGAGGGAAGGAAAGCCATGGCCATCATGATGACAACCCAGCCGCCCACCAGTGAAGCGAACCCAAAGCCGCGGGTCACGTAATTGACCACCAGCGATCCAAAGGCAAATCCATCCCCTAGCACGGCAGGCAAGATAACCGTCACCGCTTGCAGTGTGGAAACCAGCACGAAAGCT
>JAQGPI010000040.1 GCA_028293175.1 Verrucomicrobiaceae bacterium
ATGACTGCTTCTGCTTGAACCGTGCCATCAAATGGCAATGCGTGCCCAGCCTTGATTGGCAAGGGCTCCGCGAAAATTGCGTGGTCTGTAGCGGCCGCACCTGTGCCAGCCTGTCCCGACTATGAACCAACGTGGCACAGCGGTTGTGCCACATTGGTCATTCATTCGTCAGGCCTGAGTATGCGATGCAAAAGACGCAGAAGCGTGGCACCAGTGTAAGGCTTCGACAGGAAATGTTTGACCCCCAAAGCGGCTACTGCGGCTGTGGTGCCGGTATCCGCAAGGCCACTAGCTGCGATGATCGGTAGATTCACCGCCATGCTGGCAAGCACCTGGATGGTGGTAGGCCCATCCATCACTGGCATCATCATATCCATCACCACCACGGCCACCTCGGGCCGCTCGGCATAGAGTGCCACGGCTTCAGCACCGTCCGTCGCGACGAGCACCTGATAGCCAAAGTTTTCGAGTGTCTGCTGCATCACGTCGCGAACGAAGACTTCGTCATCCACTACCAGGATCAGTTCGCCATTGCCATGGAGCGGAGTCTGACCGTTTTCGATGGCTTCGTCCTTCGCCACCTCCATCTCGGCGGGCAGATAGATTTTGAATTCAGACCCTTTCCCGGGCTGGCTGTCTACGCGAATGAAACCGCCGTGGCTTTTGACAATCGCCAGTGACGTGGAAAGGCCGAGCCCTGTCCCCTGCCCTAGCTCTTTGGTGGTAAAGAATGGATCGAAAATGCGGTCAATTACCTCCGGGCGCATGCCAGCTCCTGTATCCGCCACCTGGATGACCACATAGGGTCCCGGCTTGGCATCGCTCATCATCGCCGCATAGTGGTCGTCGAGCACAAAGTTGTTCGCCTTGATGGCGAGCCATCCTCCCTCGGGCATCGCATCGCGAGCGTTGATGCACAGGTTGAGCAGCACTTGATGGATCTGCGTGGCATCGCCCAGTACATTCCACAGTTGGGGATCACAAAAGCTCTTGAACTGAATATTCTTGGGAAAGGATTCGGCGCTGATGGCCACCAGATCATCAATCAACGGCTTGATTCCCAGGTTCCGGCGGTCGCACTCCACTCCTCGAGCAAAGGACAGCACCTGGCTGACCATGGCGGCACCGCGTTTGGCACTGGCCGCGATCGTATTGAGCGTGGTCTGCCCCACAGGATCAGTCGTCCGCAGCCGCAGCAGGTCGATGGACATCATGATCGGCGTGAGCACGTTGTTCAAATCATGGGCTATACCACCTGCCAGCGTGCCGATGCTTTCCAGTCGCTGGGCGCGGAAGAACTGTGCTTCCAACTGCTTCCGCTCAGTCACATCCGTGTTGATGGAGAGGATGGACTTTGGTCGCCCCAGATCGTCACGCACCAGGGTCCAGTGCGAATCTACTTCCACCTCGCGCCCGTCCTTGGTCACCTGACGCAAACCGCCGGCCCATTCGCCGCGCTCGACCACCAGCTTCCGAGGTTCAGTCATCGACGCACCCACTCGATACAAGACGGTGGTCACGTCTCGGCCCGTCATCTCCTCTGCCGTCCATCCATAGAGACGTTCCGCACCCATGCTCCAAAACAACACCTTATGGTTCAGATCTCGTACAATGATCGCATCTTTCGCTTTGTCCAAAAGAGCCGCCTGCTCCGCGATCTGTGCCTCTGCTTCCTTGCGCTGGGTGATATCCTGGCTTGTGCCTACCATGCGCAGCGGGTTGCCCGCCTCATCGTACTTGCCGCGCCCCATGAGCGCCACCCACAAGCCCATGCCGTCAGGTCTGAAAAGACGGAATTCGATGCGACACATCGTTCGGTCCGCCAAAGCTGTTTTAAGGCTGGCCGCCACCCCTTCCATGTCATCTGGATGCACCATTTGTTGGAAGGCTTGTACCGTGCCTTCAAAGGTCTGGAGTCCTAGCAGTTCAAGATTTTCCGGAGATAGATACAACGCCTCGGTGCGCAAATCCCACTCCCATACACCCATGTGCGACGCAGCGAGAGCCAGCTTCAGCCGCTCCTCGCTTTCGCGCAACGCGTCCTCGGTTTTCTGCCGTTCGAGGCGCAACTGCCGCTGCGAAAGGCATTGCTGCACGGCCTGACCGAGCCGCGAAAGGCGGTCCTTGAGCAGGTAGTCCACCGCGCCGCTTTTCATCGACTCGACGGCCACATCTTCGCCAATCGTACCGGAGATGGTCAGGAATGGAATATTCAGCCCTGACTGTGCCAGAAGTTCGAGCGCTCGCGGCCCGGAGAACTGCGGCATGGCATGATCCGAAAGAATCACGTCCAAGTCTGTGTCGAGACTGGCAAGAAACGCCTCCTCCGTATCTACGCGCTTCCACTTCGGATCGTAGCCTGCCCGCTTCAGGGCGCGCACGATCATCTCCGCATCGGCGGTATCATCCTCCACCAGCAGTACGCGCAGGCGCTGGCTCATGCTATTTTTCGATCTTCGGCGGTTGATTGAGCAGCAGCCAGTACAGCCCCAGGTCTTGAACTGCCTTGGCGAAGCCTTCAAACTCCACGGGTTTGACGATGTAACTGTTCACTCCCAGCCGGTAGCTTGCCACCACATCGTTCTGCTCCTTTGAAGAAGTGAGCACCACGGTGGGAATGGCGGCGGTGCGGGGGTCAGCCTTGATGCGTTGCAGTACCTCCAGCCCGTCCACCATCGGCAACTTCAGGTCCAGGAGGATCAGCTTGGGCAGGTCGTTGATATCCCTTCCGGCGTAGCGGCCCTCGCCAAACATGAACTCCAGCGCCTCCGCCCCATCGCGGGTCACTTGGATATGGTTGGCAAGCTGCGCCTTGCGCAGGGCACGGATGGTGAGTTCCAAGTCTTCAGGGTTGTCTTCGACCAACAGGATTTCGACCGGCTCTACATTAGTCATGGGAGGGATAAGCATCTTCAGGATGTTAATGTGAAATAGAATGTAGCGCCTTTATCGACTTGTGCCTCTGCCCAAATGCGGCCGCCATGCCGATGAATCACACGCTGGACGATGGCTAGGCCAACGCCCGTGCCCTCGTACTCATCAGCTCGGTGCAATCGCTGAAACACACCAAACAGTTTGGGCGCATAGCGCATGTCAAAACCCGCTCCGTTGTCTCGCACGTGATACACCCAGGCCTCGTCTTCATTCTTCTGTGTGGCACCTACTTCAATCACAGATGGCGAACGATCACGGCTGTACTTGAGGGCATTGGCCAAAAGGTTTAGCCAAACTTGTTTGAGCAATGCTGGATCACCTTCGCAGGGCGGCAGGTCTGCGATGCGCAACTCTGTCTGCGCCTCCTCATGCGCGCCAAGCTCCGAAAGGACGTCATGCACCAGTCGATTGGTTTCAATGGTCCGTTTTTGCAGAGGCAGACGGCTGAGGCGCGAAAAGGTCAGCAGGTCATCAATGAGCGCACCCATGTTCCTCGCCCCTTTTCGAATGACTGAAATGTAATGCCGGCCATCCTCCGAAAGGGACTCTCCGCAATCTTCCAGCAGTGCCTTTGAAAAGCCGTCCACTGCGCGCAGCGGTGCGCGCAAATCATGTGAGACAGTGTAGGAAAACGCCTCCAGCTCCTTGTTCGCAGCCTCCAATTCCTCGGTTCTGATTTGCACGCGCTGCTCCAGTTCCTCATTGAGCAGGCAGATCTCATCCTCAATGCGCTTGCGCACTGTCACGTCCTCAATCAGTGCGATGATCCGCCGCGGGCTCCCCAATTGGTCTCGGACCAATGACACGCTCTTGCGCACCCATACCACGGTACCGCTTCGGCGCAGATACCGATTCTGCATCACGAAGTCGGTAATTTCGCCGGCCATCAAGCGCTTCATAGTAGCCAGATTGGATTCCAAGTCATCGGGATGGACGATCTCATGGAAGGTAACCGCCGTCAGTTCCTCTCGCGAATAACCAGTGATCAACGAATAGGCGTCGTTCGCCTCGACGTACCGTCCTTCCATGTCCGTCATGGCCATGCCGATGGCGGCTTTTGCGAAGGCGCTGCGGAATTTGTCCTCGCTGTCCCGCAGAGCGTCTTCGGTCTGCTTGCGCTCTGTAATGTCTTGCACGGTCCCTCGCAGACAGATGATCCGGCCACTTGCATCCTTGACCGCTTCGCCTCGGCTCACCACCCATCCCATCGATCCGTCCTCACGTACCATCGCACAGTCCAATTGATATGGCACACCCTCGGTGAAGGTCTTCTCCACCGCCGCATCAATCATGCCCCATGCATCTGGAGGATAAAGTTTTTCGGCTTCCTTGTAGCGAGCTGCCCCTCGCTCGGGATTGCGGCGATAGATGCGAAACATTTCATCGGACCAGGACACCTCGTCCGTCGCAGGATTCCAGACCCAACTTCCCACTCCCGCAAGGCGCTGAGCTTCGCTCAATAGTGAGGCTTCCCTTTGTTGAAGCTCTTCGGCCCGTTTCATCCGGCGTGAAACTTCCCACAGCCGTTGGCCCAGCAACCCGGCGACGACGGCGCTCGCCAGAGCAGCGGTGGCAAGCCCGTACCTGTAACTACACGGAGGCGGGGCGATCATAAGCAAGGGAACAGCAAAACCAAAAAAAATGTGTTTAGGAATTTTAGACGCCGGGCCCAACAGGTAAGCCGCTTTGTCGAACGAAAGCCTGCGAGTTTGGCTGTGGTTTTCCCCTGGAAGACAGACGCCATGGTTTTACAACACTGAAAGTCTATAATTTGACTCATCACCCCCTCGCGGGCTAGAAAAATCTAGCACTTAATTCAGCAGGATATTTCTGATGAAGTCCTAATGCGACTTTGCTTTAAACCATACCTTCAGGCGCTTGTCCCGCTAGCTGCTACGCGTTACCTGATGGCTCAAGCGAAAATGCCAATGGAAAACTGGCGCACCCTGTGCTTTCTGTTGCGGGTACCCCATAACCCTCCTCAAAAAAACACATGAGCACCCCCGTCTATATCAGCCGCAATTTTGTCGAATTTGGACCTTTTAACACCGACGAAATCTTAGACTTCCACAGCCGTGGTATCCTGGGCGAACTCGACCATGTCAGGGAGGAAGGCCAGGACGATTGGGTTTTTATCTCTGAATGGGCTGCCAAGACCAACAATCCGGCGCCCAAAGCCAAGGCAGCACCCGCTCCCGTTCCTGTTCCCGCTAAAAAGGCTGCGATCAAAGTAGCAGCGCCGGCTCCTGCCAAGAAGGCAGCGACTAAAAAGGCCAAGTAAAGACCAGCGACACAGATCAACAAATAGCGGTTCGGGATGACCCTCTGGGCATCCACGAACCGCTTTCCCTTTGACGGCCGACCTTACTACATCCCTAGAGAATTAAGAAGGCTGGAAGTGATGGCTCCGGTAGGGCGAAGACCGTGATCCGCCTGATAGCGAGCAATGGCGCGGCGGGAACCTGGGCCGATATCGCCATCAATAGGACCATGATAGTAGCCGCGGCGAGCCAAGGCTGCCTGCACCGAGGCAGAAGTGCTGCCCCCAGAGTTATACCCGGTGCGGTAATAGCCGTATTCGCGTGGAATGGCCGTGGCAGAACGGTAGTACGTTACGCCCGGGCGTTCATAATAATAGTCAGCTCCCGCTGGGCCATAATAGTAGCCTCGCCCCGCATAACCAGTGCCTAAAGACACGGTGAAGGAAGAGCGCGGACGCGACAGGTAGTAGTCACGACCATGTGAGGAATGGTGGCGAGTGCTATGATGCCGGTGGTGATCGTGATCACGATCACGTGCCTGAGAAGTTCCTGGTATGGAGAAAAACATGGCTGCGGCCAACGTGGCGGCGCCCAGCAGGGAAACGGATGTAGTTTTCATGATGCTATGAGGTGAATAAGACTTCACACGGCACCACTTTATTCATCGCCCCCTTACTGCCAATGGGGTAATCCCTGCGTCACCCTTTCATCAGGCCGCGCGGCGACGACGCGACATTAACCTCGCACATCCCGCAGCTGCCAGGAAAAGCGATCCCGGCTCTGGAACTGCGACGACGGACAGACCGAGGTTGTCCACCAGCACGCCCATGCTAGGAGTTTGGACGCTATTGGGCGGCGCGGCTATGTAGATGCGCAAATAGTCAAAGCCCGTCATGTCTGGCATCACAAAATCGGCACCGCCTTGTGTCCACATTAGGCCTGAAGGATCATTCCAAGTATCCGTCATGCCGGTCTGGGTCAGCAGCGTGGTCTCTGTATTGAGATCGTCCATGAGCATGATGTTTCCACCGCCCATGTCCATGTTCATGCCCAAGATGTAATACACCTTGAGGGAGGAATCCATCGACATGGTGTTGCTCGGGTCATTCCGGTCAAAGAAGTCGTAATCCAACGAAAAGTGGTAGCTTTGGCCAGAGGTCAGACCCGATGCGGCCACTGTTTGGGAGATGTAAGTGATGGGAGTGAAAAAGGGGGCTCCTGGCGGGCCAAGCCAGACCATTCGATTGCCATCACTGGACCGCAGCGGATCCTGAATCCAAGTGCTGTTGCTGTTTGGCGTCCAATCCGCCACCTGGGTGTTCCAGAACATCAAGTTCGAGGCGTTGTTAGAGTTCACGAACGAGTCCGTGCCTCCCCAGTTGCCGTTCTCAAAACTACCATTCGTAATGAGGTTCGTCGCCGCATTCGC
>JAQGPI010000395.1 GCA_028293175.1 Verrucomicrobiaceae bacterium
GAACGCTGGGACGAGGCGGTGAAGAAATTTATCGAGACCATTCTCACCTCTGGTCGGCAACGCCGCTTCCGTGTCTCGTTCGAAACATTCGCAAAGCGCATTGCCGAGCTTGGCATGGTAAATTCGCTGGCCCAGACGGTTCTCAAACTTACCCAGCCTGGCGTGCCCGACACCTATCAAGGCACGGAGGTGTGGGATTTCAGTCTCGTCGATCCCGACAACCGCCGGGCGGTGGACTACGCTCATCGTCGCGAAATGCTGCCCCTGACCGGCACTCCCTCGGAGCTGCTCAACCAATGGCACGATGGCCGCATCAAGCTCGCCGTGGTGCAGCGTCTGCTGCAGTTCCGTCGCAATCATCCCCGTCTCTTTGGGGAAGGCAGCTATGAGCCTCTTTCAGCTGATGGCGAACAGAGTGATCACTGCATTGCTTACCAGCGCAAGATCGAAGACGAGACCATGCTGGTCGTCGTTCCTCGCCTCACCGCTCGCTTGGGCTTTCCGCCCGTGGGCGTCTGCTGGGCCGATACCCATCTCACGCTCCCCGATGGACCGAAGCAATGGAGAAACCTTCTCACGGGCATGGTCATCGCCAGTCAGGCGGAGTTACCGCTGAGCGAAGTGTTAGCTGACTGGCCTGTCGCGGTGCTGGTGGTCGAGTGAGTTTGGAATCAAGAAGCTACCGCTTCGTCGGTTTCTTCACGGCGGGGCGGCGCACGCCTTGCTCAGGTGGCACCTTGTTTTCTTCTTCGTACTTCTTCGTTGAAGGCCAGATCAAGCGCCACGGCTGGGTCTTCACCGTCTCGCTGGCAGCTTGCAAATTGCTCCCTATCGTCGTGAGCTGCGGCGACAGCTTCTTCATCATGTCGCTCAGGCGTTCGGAGGTCTGCCGGAAATTAGCCAAGGTCGGCGCTATGTCCTTGTTCTTGGTCAAGCTGTCGGTGAACTTTTCTGCATTGGCCGTGGTTTTGGCAAGTGAGCTATCCTCGCCTGTCAAAGCTTCCAAGTTGCCCAATGTCTTCTTCAAGCTGCCCTCCGGGCCGGTCATGGCCTCCACATTGGCGAGCGAGCGATGCAGTGCTCCTTCGTTGCTCGTCAGGCGCGCCAGATTCGTTCCCACTTGGCGGAATTGGGAAAAAGCCTTGGGAAGATCGGAATTATCACCGGTGATCTTGGTCAAGTTGTCCGCCGTTTTCTGCAGGCTAGCAAACGTCGCTGTAGCGTTTTGGAGGACGGGATCAATCTTGGCCAGCACGGTTGGAACGGCATCTGAGAGGCTGCGTGGTCGCTCACCGATGAAAGCGTGATTGGAGGCAGCTGGGCCACTGGCTTCTTCACCCGTGGTGAAGTCGATCATCATTTCCCCCAGCAAACTGGGCTGCGCCATCACCACGCGCACCTTCTCGTAAATTTGGGCGGAGGCATCCACATGCACCTCCACCAATGCCTCCAGCTTGGGTTCAGGACGACTCTTTTCTGGGACGGGTGAGGACACCTTTTTCACGCGGCCTATCTTGCGTCCGGCCAGCAGCACCTCAGCCCCGGGCTTCAGGGCCGCAGCGTTGTCGAAATAGATGAAGTAAGTCTTTTCTGGCACAAAGACGCCGGGCGCACCAAGATAGATGACCACGGCGACAAAGGCCACCAGGGTTAGCACTACCAGCAGGCCGGTACGGATTTCATTGCGTTCAATAATCATTTTGAAGTCTCCAAGATAGGCCCCTGCGTAGAGCCGGATATAAACTGCGCCACCACGGGATCTTCGCTCGAGCGGATCTCTTCTGGCGTGCCTTCCGCTATGATTTCGCCTTTGTAGAGCATCGCCACCCGGGTGGCGATTTTGAAGGCGCTCTCTAATTCATGGGTGACGATGATGGAGGTGGCACCGATCTTTTCGCTCAGCTCTATGATCAGTTCGTCAATCACCGCGCTGATTACCGGATCAAGGCCCGCGCTCGGCTCGTCATAAAGAATCAGTTCAGGGTCCATCATGATACCGCGTGCAAGACCTATGCGCTTGCGCATGCCGCCGCTTAGCTCAGAAGGCATCTTGTCCCTGGCATCCGCCATGCCCACCATTTCTAGCTTCATCTGCACCAGTTCGTCAATCTCAGCGCGCGTCTTGTCCGTCAGCTCCTCCAGCGGCAAGGCGAGGTTGTCACGCACGCTCAAGGAGCTGATAAGCGCACTGTACTGATACACCATCCCGATTTTCTGGCGCATCTTGTTTAATCGGCGGCGCCTCATGCGCGTGACATCGGCGCCATTGAATTTTACCGTACCGCCCGTGGGTGGCAGGATGCCCAAGATGAGCCGCAGGATCGTGCTCTTACCGCCGCCGCTCTGGCCCAGCAGGACAATACGCTCTCGGCGTCCAGCTACTAGCGACACGTTCTTCAGGATCTCCTTCTCACCGAACGCGAGGCTGATGTCCCTGAGTTCCACGAGCGGACGCTCCACCGGTGCTGAATCTTCCGGCTTCATTCAAAGAGCGCCACCAGCATGATATTTATGAGCGTGTCCATGCCAATGACTGTAGTAATGGAGGCCACGACACTTGAAGTCGTCGCATCGCCCACGCCCGCAGCGCCGCCTTGAACCGTGAGCCCTTTATAGCAGCTCACCAATCCGATGATTAGGCCGAAGAGGAAGCTCTTCAGCACGCCTGCAACAAGATCCCTTAGCAAGAGACTGTCCAGGGCCGTAGCAAAGAACGTTCGCAACGGAATATCAAACGCCCAGAAGGAAATCAAAGAAGCCCCTACCATCGCTGTCATGTCGCTAACAATTACGAGGCATGGCATTAGCATGAACACCGCGAGCAGGCGCGGACTGACAAGAAAGCGCAGCGGACCCAGACCCATCGCCTCAATGGCTTCTACCTCGTCAGACACTTTCATGGTACCAATTTCTGCGGTGTAAGCAGCGCCGATACGGGCGGCGAGCATGATTCCCGTCATCAGCGGGCCCAGCTCACGCGTAAAGGCGATGCCAACTAGAGCGGGCACCAGACGCTGCTGGCCAAAAGTACGCAACTGGTATCCCGTAAGGAGGGCCATGGTGAGGCCTATGAAAAACGATACCAGTGCCACCAGAGGCACTGATCCGACCCCAGTGCGGTCGCACTGCTGGAAAAAAATCTTTGTGCGAAACGGCAGGCGTCCACGTCGGATCGCATCGCCCATTTCCTGGATCGTAAGTACAAGCAGCCAGACGATGCTGCCTGTGTGTTGGAGGGTGCGACGCAACATGAATCAGGTTTCAACGGCTCATTTACGCCGACCTGTCCGTGCGCAAAATCTGCACCGCCAGGGCCCCCGCCCCGAGGATGGCAAACATGAACAGCAGCATTGCTATACCTGGATAGCCTAGAATACGGAAGGTAGTATCCACACGCATCAGCATGGATGCCCCTATGATCAAAGCGGCAAGAATCAGGCCCAGCGTGATGCGGTTGGCAATTTTTTGAAACGTCGTCACAAGGAGCGTTTCATTGAAGGTTTCCACCTTCACCTTGAGCTTGTTGCTGGCGGCCAGTTCAAACACTTGGTTCAGCCGGGTGGGCAGCCGCTCAAGGAATTCCTTGCCCTCCAGCAATGCACCTAACAAGTTGCCCGGAGACAAACTTTGCAGAGTTTTTTGATGCAGAATCTTAGCGGAGTTTCGGCGAATAGATTCTTTGGGATCAAAATCCGGGTCCAAGGTGCGGCCCACCAAATCCAGGTTTAGAAGCGTCTTGCCCAGCAGTGTGAGTTCCGCAGGCAAGCGCAGGCGGCAGTCCCCGGCAATCTTCTGCACCTCGAGCACCACGCGGCCCACTTGCAAGTTATCGAGGGTCTTGCTCTGCTGCTCGGTCACCAGATCTGCGATGCGGCGACGAAACTCGGGCTCATCGAAATCTTCGCGCCCTTCACCGATCTTTTCAGCGATGTCCGCCGCTTGATCGCTACGGCCTTCGCTGATGGCCATGAGCAGCTTTAAAAGATTATCTTGGAGGCGCGGGCCCAAGCGCCCGACCATGCCTAGATCCAGCAAGGCTACGCGACGATCCTCTGTAAGAAAGACGTTTCCTGGATGTGGATCGGCGTGAAAGGTGCCGACCACCAAAATCTGGTGGAGATAGGCACGAAAAACTTCTTCGGCCAGTCCCGGACCATCGATATCCATCCGCACCAAAGGGCTGAACTGAGTGATCTTGTGCCCGGATACAAACTCCATCGTCAGCACCCGGCCGCTGGAATAATCGTCGATGGGGGCGGGCACCAGGATACGCTCAAAATCCTTCAAACTGCTGCGCATCACGCGCAGGTTGGCCGCCTCCAGGCGGTAGTCCAGCTCTTGCAGAAGAGACTTCCGCAGTGCCTCCACAATGGCCGCCGTTTGATAACGCTTCCCGAACTCGGTGTGTCCATCCAGAAACTCGGCAAGCTCGGCCATGGCTTCCAAATCGTCGCCCACGACGTCGCGGGCATCGGGCCGCTGCACCTTTACGACGACGGGCTGGCCACTGCGCAGCACCGCGCGATGCACCTGGCCGAGCGATGCTGCAGCGAAGGGCTTTGGATCAAACTGCTGAAACGCCTTCGTCAGCCGTGCCCCGATTTCCACTGACACAATGGCCTGCACCTGCTCATAAGAAAAGGGTTCAACATGGTCCTGCAATCGCGACAACGCTTCCATGTATGCAAGGGGCACGAAGTCAGCACGGGTGGAGATCAACTGGCCCAGTTTTACATAGGTGGGGCCAAGCTTTTCCAGATCATTTGCCAAGTCCTTCGCCTCCAGCGGCAAGGGCGGTGTGGGAGCAAAGGGCAGCGGATCATCAATCAGCGGCGCCTCCTTCACGAGATCTCCTCGCCCGTACTTATAGAACAGGGTGAGGATGTCGCGGTAGCGCTTGAGGCTGGAAGGTTTCAAAGAAAGTGACATGGAGGAATAGAAGGCTCACCTGCCTAATCGCTCGCCGGTCAGCCTGCGGCTGTGCCTTCTACCATCCTGGAGAGACGCTCAGGCTAACCTACCGCTGCCACAGCTGAGGCAGCATCGTTCTCCCCTGTCTTGGCTGTGGCGTCCTCGGCAGTCGTGACCCAGCAGCGCAACGCTTCGGCAACGCTCCAAGCCTGTGCGATACAACCGCGCGCCGTGAAGGGTTCCTCGGCATCGAACACCTCGCTGATAGAGCCGACGCAGGCCTGGCTGAGATGAGATGTCAGCCCTTCCAACAGGCTGCGAGCGCCGAGACGGTCTTCCGGATGAACCTTGAGCCAGGCATCAATGAACGGCCCAATCAGCCATGCCCATACCGTACCCTGATGATAGGCGGCATCGCGTGAGCGCAGATCGCCGAAGTATCTGGGTTTATAATCTGGATGCTGACGGTTCAGAGTACGCAGGCCGAGCGGGGTCAGCAGTTCCTTCGCCACCTTGTCCATCACAGTTGACCAGCGAGCTTCGTCCAAGATGGGATGGGTAAGAGAAATGGACAGCACCTGATTAGGACGGCAGGCAGAATCATTGCCCTGCTCGCCATCCACGATGTCATAAAGGTAGCCGAGCTCGTCCGACCAAAAGCGCTTGTTAAAGCTCTCCCTGGCCCGTTCGGCATGTTCGCCATAGGGCCGGGCCAGCTCATCGCCTTTTTCAGTGCGCAGCCAACCTTCCAGCAAGCGCAGCGCATTGTACCACAGGGCGTTGATCTCCACTGCCTTCCCCCGCCTGGGCGTCACCACCCAGTCACCCACTTTGGCATCCATCCAGGTAAGCTGATAACCTTCAGCCCCCTGACGCAGCAGCCCGTCGGCCGGGTCAACACCGATGCCGTAATGCGTGCCGCGCAGGTGGCAGTCAGCAATCTCCATCAGCCTTGGCAGCAGGATTTGCAGCGTCGTGCGGTCATTGGAAGCAACAATATAGCGCTCAATGGCCTGGAAGAACCACAGGGTGGCATCCGCAGTGTGATACAATCCCCCGGAAGCTCCATCAGGGAAGTAGTTGGGAATCAGACCGTCACGAATGTACTGCGAGAAAGTGCGCAGTATCCAGCCCGCCTCAATCCGCCGGCCCGTGGCAATGGTCAGTCCTTCCAGGCTGATCCTCGTGTCGCGGCCCCAGTCGGTGAACCAGTGATAACCAGCAATAACCGTGCGCACGTCATCACCCGCAGCGCGGGCTCGGGCAGTATCTTCCACACGGCCTGCAGGACGAATGATGAACTGATCGGCTGCCAGTACAAGCTCCGCCGCCACGCCGGTTTGGGCGCTGGGGTGGGCCGCCGCTATCAGGCGCTGGCGACGTTCGCTTTCCGAATCCCAGGCGCTCTTGGGATCGAGCGCCAACACCTTGTTCCATGCTTCCGCAGAAGCGACAAGCGTTGTGTAAGTGCCAGGCTTCAGTTCCGCATGAAAAGTGCCGGGGCTCCACAGCCCGCCCCGTGATGAGTAGCCGCGTTCAGCCTCCACTAAATGCTCGATCTCGCGCAGCTTGCCACCTTCATGGGTGAAGGTGCCGCCTTCCGAATGAAGGTACAAGTGCAGGGGAAAATACGGTTCGCCAGTGGAGACCACATAACGGCTGCCCTGGATGGTCAACGTATATTCCTGAAGAGGCTCCGCCACGTCATCCTCATGTCGGCGGAAGTGGACCGAAGGCCGCAGATCCAGTCTCACACTGTCCTGGCCCGAAAGCAGTTCATAGGTAATATAGACCGTGTTCTGGCCGTGCACGAGCACCAGCCGTTTTTCAATCACGACATCCTCTGCTTCATAACGCCAGCAGGGCAGGCCGTTCTCCAGGCGGAACTCCTTTACATAGTGTACTACAGGCGCTTCGCCCGCGCCATCCGGCTCCTCACCGCCTATTTGAAGACGGCGGCCATCAGGCATGATCAGCGTTTCGCCCAGGTGATTGAGCATCACCACCCTTCCCAGGGGTGCAGGAAGCGCCGCCACCAGCAGCCCGTGGTAACGCCGCGAAACCATGCCGGAAATGGTACCGGAGGCGTAGCCTCCCAGGCCATTTGTCACCAGCCATTCCCTCCGCAGCAAATCGCGGGAATGAGTGGCCTGCGCATGGGCGACATCAATGCGCCGGGTCAGATTTTGCGTTGTGTTCATGAGGTTGCGGGATGAGCACCACTGCCGCATATGCCGGCAGGTGCCAGTTGTCTTCAGTCTCAATTTGGGGCGTGCCGCCGCCGCCATAGCGGGGGTCTTCGCTGGACCATAATACTTGCCAGATGCAGCCATCCGGCGGGGCCAGCAGGGGCTCGGGTGCGGGATTCAGTTGCGTGTCCTTGCCCAGGTTCAGGATTAAGAGGCGGTCATCCTGATTGCGACCGAAAAAGCGTAGCACCAGTGCGGATTCACCCAGCACAGCGCCATCATAATTACCCCGCTGGGCCTTGCCGAAGAAGGGATCATCGCGCCGCAGCTTGATGAGCTCCTGGTGCAGCAAATACATTTCGGCATGCTTTTCACGGTCTGAGAAATCCAGCTTGCTGCGTAGGAAGGTGTCTTCGAGGGCGGGATCGGCCAGCATGGCCTGGGCCTCTGGTGCGGCGATGCTAGGGAATTGCGCAAGGAATTCGGACCTGCCTTTGGCAACGGCGACCGCCAGCTCTGCCGTGTGATCGGCGAAATAAAAGAAGGGCGTCGAAGCGGTGAACTCCTGCCCCTGGAAAAGCATGGGCGTTCCTGGACCTAACAACAGCAAGGCCGTCATCGCCCTGAGCTGGCTCCCGCTGGTGACTGTGTGTGCGCGGCGTCCCCACAGGGTGTTCGCTATCTGGTCGTGATTCTGGATGAAGGTGATGAAGTTCTCCGGCTGCAAATCCAGGGATGAAGTGCCGCGGCGCGTTTTCTGCCATTTGTACATCTGGCCTTGATACAGAAAGCCCCATTTGGCCGTGGAGACAAACTCCTGGGACACACCCTTGTAATCCGAATAGTAGGCCTCATTGCGACCAGTCATCGAGACGATGGCACTGTGATGAAAGTCATCATTCCATAACGCATCCATGCCGTAGCCGCCCCTTGCTGGAGCGCGCACGAGATGCGCCTGCTGCGGCTCATTCTCTCCTACCACATAGATGCTTTTACCCCGTCCCGCAGTGCGTGCTTGGCGGACTATAGCTGCCAGTACATGGTCCTTGGATCGGTCAAAGACTTGTTGCGTGGCGTCCAGACGGAGGCCGTCTAGATGATACTCATCAATCCAGTAGCCGGCATTGGAGATGAAAAACTCGCGCACCGGACCGCAGTTCTCACCGTCAAAGTTCAAAGCATCGCCCCACTCACAGATGTGGTCGTGGCTGAAGTAGTCTTTAGAAAACTGTGTGAGGTAATTGCCATCGGGTCCCAGGTGGTTGTAAACCACATCCAAAATCACTCCCAGACCGAGCGCATGCGCCTTGTCCACAAAGGTGCGGAAGTCATCGGGCGAGCCATAAAGGCGAGTGGGAGCAAAAAGACTGACTCCATCATAACCCCAGCCGTAACGCCCGGCAAAATCCGCCACTGGCATGACTTCCAGGACTGTGATGCCGATGCGGGCCAGCTCTTCTAGCTGTTCGCACGCGCCCAGCCATGTGCCCTCTTTGGTGAAGGTGCCGACGTGCATTTCATAGATCACCTGGCCCTCTCGGCTTACTCCCTTGAAGCCAGCATCGTTCCAGACAAAAGCATCAGGATCGATCAGCATCGACGGGCCATGGGGACCTTCCGGTTGGTAACGGGAAGCAGGATCGGGAAAAGTTCCATGATCCAGTTTGAAATGGTAGGTCATACCCTTCCTAGCATTGCCAACCATCATAGAAAAATAGCCGCCTTCTTCTGCCGACAGTTCTAGCGTTTCGCCTTCCAGCAGGAGTCCCACTTTGCGCGAACCCGGTGCCCAGACTCGAAAGTGGGCACCACCTCCTGGCTGCAATTCGGCCCCTACTGGCAACCGACGGGAGAGCCGAGCCTGATTGGGAGGAGTGGCCTGATCTTGCATGGTGGGGGGCGGGGACGAAATACCGGACTGACAATATTCCGGACCTCCATTCCCATATGATTCGAAGATGAAGCCTCCCATGGATGTTAAGGGGAGGCATTTGCCGCTCCCAATCGTCAATTCTTTCAGCAACTTGGAGACCTCCTTATGCACTTCATATTCGTCTTTACCTTGCTTCCCCATTGCACAGGAGCTTTGGCCGGGCGAAGCTCATTCGACTGGAGATTAATTGTCTTCCCCCTGCTTTTTAATGAAGCCCATTTTTGAAATTCGCAGCCTGTTTATCCTGATGGCGCTGGTCTTAATCGGCAGCATCGGCATGGCCTACAGAGCCGGGCGTGTCACTATTGCCTTAGCTGCCGAATCACAGCAGCGCGAGGGCTTCGTCAACGGCCTTGAAGCCCTTCTTTCTACTATGAAGGATGCAGAGACCGGCCAACGAGGCTTCCTCTTAACTGGCAAGGAAGATTACCTCGATCCTTATACAAACAGCCTCAACAAGGTGCACCAGGATCTGGCCACACTTCGCCAGACAGCTCATGAGATACGGCCAGCCGCCGAGCAAGAGCTCGAAACGCTGGAAAAACAGGCAGAGGCCAAGCTTGAAGAGCTTCAAGAGACGGTGAATGTGCGCCAGAGGGAAGGACTTGAGAGAGCTCTGGCACGAGTCAATACCGACGAGGGGAAGCGCCTGTTTGATGAAATGCGTGACACGGTCAAGCGCCTGGAAAATGACGAGAATAAAAGCATCGCCGAGGCTGACCTTCAGATCAATCGAGCCCGCGCTGCGCGCAATCTCACCTTCGCCTGCACCACGCTGCTCAACCTTGCCTTCCTGCTCTGGGCCTACCTCAAGATCAGCCGTGGCACCGCTGTGCGGGAGGCGGCGGCGCTAGAGATACGACGACAAAAAGAAGTGCTCGCCACTACGCTGTCAAGCATTGGCGATGCGGTGATCATTGCTGACACCTCCTCACGCATCACATTTCTCAACGGAGTCGCGGAAGAACTAACCGGGTGGAGTTCTGCCGAAGCTGTGGGACAACCCTGCGCCAACGTTTTCAACATTGTCAATGAGTCTACCCGCCGGCCTGTGGAGAGCCCCGTGGACAAGGTACTGCAAACCGGCCTCATTATTGGCCTCGCCAACCATACGCTGCTAATTCGCAAAGACCTGAGCGAGGTGCCGATTGATGACAGTGGTGCGCCCATCCGGGAACCAGGCGGCCAGATGCGGGGTGTGGTGCTCGTGTTTCGCGATTTCTCAGCTCACAAGGAAACGGAACGTGCCCTGCGCGAGGCAAAAGAACAGGTGGAACGTGCAAGCGAGGGCAAGGACCTTTTTCTCGCAGCCCTTTCCCACGAGCTCCGCACGCCGCTTTCCCCTGTGCTAGCCATTCTTTCCGAGTGGCAGGATGACTCCAACTTCCCAGCGGCACTGAAGCCGGATCTAACCATGATTCGCCGCAATGTGACGCTGGAGGCACGGTTGATTGACGACCTGCTCGATCTCACGCGCATTGACCGCGGCACGTTGTCACTGAATCCCGAGAGGGTAAACCTGCATGACTTGGTCACGGCCACGATGACCATTTTTGAGGCCGATATTCAGGCCAAGCGGCTTCATATTCACCTTGATCTGGAAGCTTCTCAGCCCTGGGTCACGGGCGATCCTGTACGCCTCCAACAGGTGCTATGGAACATCATGGGCAACGCCGTCAAATTCACGCCCGCCCACGGCACCCTCACTCTGAGCAGCCGCCATCCCTCAGATGACACCGTAGAAATCGAGGTCACGGATAGCGGCATCGGCCTTTCTGCACAGACACTGGAGAACTTGTTCTCCCCCTTCTACCAGGGCGGCTATCAGGAAGGGCGGAAATTCGGTGGCCTTGGGCTGGGCATGGCTATTTCCAAGGCGTTAATCGAGCAGCATAACGGCTTAATCAGCGCGGAAAGTCAGGGCAGCGGCCAGGGCGCTAGTTTTTCCATCGTGCTGCCGGTTGCCGGAGCCAGCCCAATGCTTCCGCCCCATTCCACCGCTGAAAACACCACGCTGCCTCCGCTCGATTTGCTTCTAGTCGAGGACCATGTGGACACCGCACGTTCCATCAGCGCC
>JAQGPI010000409.1 GCA_028293175.1 Verrucomicrobiaceae bacterium
GCGGGGCGGGCGGGTTGGGCATTCCGCTCGGTGAGCTGGCCGCTACGGCCATCACTTCCACGGATGCGATCTTTGACCCCTCCCCGGGCTATACCAACAACAACCTGTCCCTCCATCCAGCCTGCCCGGAAATGAAGGCGCTGTTTGACCTGGGCAACCTTGCCTTGGTCGCCAATATTGGCACTCTCACATCTCCAGATGTCACGCGCACGAACTTTGGTGACGTTCTGCCGTCCAAGCCACCGCAGCTCTTCTCGCATGCCGACCAGGTGTTGCAGTGGCAGTCCTCCATTGCCGACCAGCCCTTCGTCAGCGGCTGGGGTGGGCGCGTGGCGGATGACCTTGCCTTGCCTGGCGCGGCGCTTGGCATGGGCATTTCGATTGCCGGTGTTAACAGCTTCCAGGTGGGGCTCAATGAGCAACCGTTTATCACCAGTACCTCCGGCTCGCCCAACTTTGCTGGCTACGGTTCTGGCAATGTTGGCTACGCGCAGGCACTTGTTAATCCCGCATTGAAGCCCTTCGCTTCCGTCGGCGGTTATGATCCGCTGGCTGATAACAATTACCAAGCCAACGGCCAGGGCTGGCGCCTCAAAGCACTGGAAAAAATGATGGCGATGAACCATGCCAATCTGTTCGACAGCTCCTATGAGGACACGGCGAAAACTGCGCGATTCACCGAGGGCGTGATGGCTGACACACTGGCCTATACCAACGGCACCGGCGGCCCCTCGCTTGATCCTTACTTCCTTGCCGCTTTCGGTAATAACACCACTGCCGCAGCAGCTGACTTTGCCCTTCAGATGAAGATGGCGGCCCGTCTTATCATCGGTAACTATGCCCTGCTTTCCGCAGGCCTGGGTGGCAACAAACGCCAGACCTTCTTTATCCAGCAAGGCGGTTACGACACCCATGCGTCGCAGATTGCCATCAATGGCAACAACACCGTCAACACCGGTGTTGGACAGTTCGCATTGCTGGCCACCCTGAGCAAATCCATCAAAGGCTTCTATGATTCCATCATGGGTCATCCCCAGGGTGGTGCAGCATTGTGGCAGGCCGTCACCGGCTTCAGTTCCTCGGACTTCTGCCGCACCTTCACTCCGAACAAAACGGACAGCACCGGTGGCTCCGATCATGGCTGGGGCGGACACGCCTTTGTTGTGGGCGGATCTGTTGTTGGCAAGAAAGTGTATGGCAAGTTCCCCACGCTTCAGGTCAATGCAGGCATCGACTGCACGGGTTCTCGCGGGCGCTGGATTCCGAGTACCTCCGTGGACCAGTACGCTGCCAAGCTCGCTGCCTGGCTTGGAGTGCAATCCGGCGACATTCCGGGCATCTTCCCCAATCTCTCCCGGTTTGGCCCGGGCACGAATCTGAACTTTATTTAATCAGGAAAACGCTCTGCGTGGCGCTGTGAGCAATCGCAGCGCCACGCAGTTGCTTCATCAACCTCCAACTGCTTTCATCGTCATGCGTATCGACAAAGATTTGCGTCTCTATGTGTACGGAGTCGTGGCCGCGCTTTTGTGTGCCATCATTATCACCGCCATCATGATGTGGCCGGTGGCCACTCCACCACCAGCTACGCCAGTGAAAGCGCCTGCCGTCACTCGTATAGCGCCCAAGCCAACCACACCCATTTTTGTGCAGCCGCCAGCGGCTCCACCAAGCCCTATAAGGGATCCAATGGCCATTGATCCCATGATCCAGGGACTGGCCGACGAACTGGCGAGTAAGGAGCAGCCGCCGACCCGTGACCTCGAGATCGTTAACGAGTTTGTTACTCTCTATAGCCGCGCCTTTCAAGGCAATCCCATCGGCATGAACGAAGACATCACCGCCGTGCTAACCGGTCACAACCCGCGCAAGGGCATCCTGTTTCCGCCTAACAACCCAATGATTGTCAACGGTCAGCTCGTGGATCACTGGGGCACCCCTTATTGGTTTCATCCGAGTTCATCCACCCGTATGGAGATTCGCTCGGCCGGTCCAGACAAAAACCTATTCACGGCGGATGACGTAGTGATCAATCCAAGTCCAGAGAGTCCCAGCGGCGGCAGGGTGGGAATGGTGCAATAAAGAGGAGTTGCCTCACTGCACCGCAGTTCGTATGTGGATGAGTGATCGACATCCACCGCTATACCTTGCGCAGCGGCGCTGCCTTGAACTCTGCCTCAGTCAGGCGCGAGTTCCCAGGCGCGTTGATTCGCGTAGATGGCGGCCATGCTGCGGTGCATCCCTGGCCGGAATTCGGAGATGCCACTCTTGAGGTTCAATTGGAAACACTGGCCTCTGGTGGCACTACACCGCTGCTGGAACGCGCTCTGCACTGCGCCGCGCTGGACGGTGAAGCGCGCCACAACGGCTTGAGCTTATTCGAAGGGTTGGACGTACCTAAAAGCCACTACTCATGGAGCCAGTCGCTGCCCACGGCATTTCAGCTCAACTACCTTCAACGCAAGGGGTTCTCGACCATCAAGGTCAAAGGTTTCTCCAACTACGGCGAGACAAGTCGGTTCCTCGATAGCTGCGCAAAATCAATGCCCGAGCTGAAGCTGCGCGTGGATTTCAATGGATGCCTGCACCGGCTAACCTTTGGCAAGTTTATCGAGTTCATGCACTTGCGAACCTACAGGCAACTGGACCTTGTGGAAGATCCTTTTCCTTATGATGCGGATGAGTGGCAGGCCATGCGCGAAAAATGGGGAGTGAAGCTGGCGCTGGACAAGGGCTGGAAAAATGGCACCCACGGGTTTGATACGGTGGTCGTCAAGCCTGCCCGTCGGGACTGGCGCGTCATAGCGCAGCACCTGTCGGGCTCTGATCTTATCCTTACCTCGGCCATGGATCATGCTATAGGGCAAGCTTATGCGGCCTATGAAGCCGCGCTATGTCGCCAGGAAATGGGTAATAAGCTCAGTCTTTGCGGATTGGTCACGCATCACCTGTTCGACAATGATCCATTCTTTGAGCGGCTCGATGTAGAGGGTGGCGTATTGCAGGTGGATAGGAATGGTACGGGATTGGGCTTCGACGATGTGCTGGAGGGGCTGCCATGGGAACCGCTGATCTGATCACGGCCGCCTTTTGGGAGAACGGCGAACCCTATGCCCTAGTGAATCCTGCCAGCCCTGAGAGCGCCGAAGGCTTGCTGCCATTCATGGGACATGGGGACTGGTGCATGGTGCAGACCTCCGGTACCGAAGGCAAAAGCAAATGGGTGGGCTTGACCAAACGGGCAATGCTTGTCTCCGCTCAGTCAGTTAACAATCACCTGGAGGCAACGAGCGGTGATCGCTGGCTGGTGGCGCTTCCTATTCATCATGTCGGCGGCTTTTCCATCTTCGGCCGGGCCTATGCCTCAGGAGCCGAGGTTGTGCAGTTTGAAGGCAAATGGAATGCATCGCATTTTGCGCAAACCAGCCGCCGTGAAGGCATCACGCTTACCTCGCTGGTGCCTGCGCAAGTGTTTGACCTCGTGCGTGAGAAACTGCAAGCGCCCGAGTGCTTGCGTGCCATCGTCGTGGGCGGCGGTGGTTTGTCAGCCGAGATCGGTCAGGCGGCCTTGGCTCTGGGCTGGCGTGTATTGCAAAGCTTTGGAATGAGCGAGGCGTGCTCGCAGATCGCTACGGAACCCCTGGATCATCTCTACGCTGGCTTTGATCCCGACCGCCTTGAGGTGTTACCTCATTGGCAGCTTGAGGTGGATGCTGAGGATCATTTGATCCTTCGCGGGCCTGCTCTTGCCAAAGGCTATGCCATTCGCGAGGAACAATGGCGGTGGGAGCCTATTGATCAGGATCAAGGATTTGTCACACGCGACCGCGTAGCCTTGTGGAACCATGGCAACCGGCGTTTCCTGCGCTTCATCGGTCGCGAATCACAGGCCCTCAAAATCCTGGGTGAACTTGTCCACCTAGGCCCCTTGCAAGCAAAAATGGATGAGCTCGCGATGGCCAGCGGCACAGCAGTGATCGTACCTGTGCAAGACGAGCGCAAAGGCACGACCTTGGTATTGGCCGCCACTGGTGGGGATGCGGAGACGCTTATGCAGCAATTCAATGCACACGTTG
>JAQGPI010000473.1 GCA_028293175.1 Verrucomicrobiaceae bacterium
GGAAACGGGCGACAACAGCAACGTAGGCTTCTCGGTGTGCTGGCCGGAAGCGACTGCCGTAGGAAGGTACGCAGGGAGGTCATCGCGATTGAGAAGCTCCGTCCAGTTATCCGTGATGAGGGTGAAAACGCCTTCTTGTTCAACGACAGGGCCCAGGGGAGTGCGATAGAGGAGCATGTGGGAGGCGAGGCTAGCGAACAGAGCGGGGGTTGCAAGCTCTGGCTGAGGAAGGCATTTCTGTTATTATTGCGATCAAATCCAGTTGCACGGCATGATTGGCGTTTGTAGTTCACTAAACAGCGTGTTTTGTGAGAAATGAACCGAGGCGCAAGAGTAGCCATTGCCATCGTAGGCTGGTGCGCGTGTGTGGGCGTTGCGTGCGCAAGAGATGCTTTCTTTGCCCCCGATGGGAAGACCGTCACTCTTATCACTTCTAGCGGGCTTGGCTCCGTCAATATTGAAACCGGGATAGTCACTCTCATTGCCCTCCCCAAAGTGCTGAAAGCTGCCGAAATTCAAAGCATCGCACGTGGCGCACATGGAGAGATCCTGTTTCTTGCACAGGGTGCCGTCTGGGTGCTCGAAGGGCAGGGGCCAGTACGCCAAATTTGCAAGACGACCCCTCTACTGCAAGCGACAGACCTGGTAGTGGTGACGCGCGAAGATTCTTCGGTCAAGAACTGGATGCTGGTGAGTGCGTGGGAGAAGGCCAGCGCGCCGGGCGCCCCGGAGCCTGAACTCACGCTCTATGGTCGCAAGCCTCGCGGACAGGAATTCGGTGCCATTTCCTGTCGCCGCACCCCAAACGTCGCCTGTGGCACCTTCACACAGGACGGACGGTTTTTCTTCGCCTGTGAAGGCGACGTCTGGGAGGGCTACCTGTCGGCCGAACCGGACGAAGATCCCAACTCGTCGATGGGAGTTCTAACGGCTGCTCGCGTTGCTCCCTTGTCGGTATTGAGCACCGACTTTTCAAATGCGGGCGCGATGTCGGTGGCTGATGTGGCGGTAGCCGGTAAATGGATATATGTGATGCTGCATGGGCATCATATGGGTGCGATTGTGCGCGCACCCATGCCAGCCCATCGCCTTGACGGCGTGCCTTCTGTCAGTGAGCAATATCAACTGATGGCGGGGGTGCTGGCCAAGGCGGAGGTGATTACCGAGGACGGTGAATACAGCTCTAACTTCTGCGTGTCCGAGGTAAACGGCAAAACCCAACTGTTCTGGACCCAGCGCAGAAACATCATGCTATGGGAGGGCAAAGGAGAGCTGAAGGTGGCCGGGAAGTTGCCGGAGCCCTGACATGGGCAGCGTTGGAGTCAGAAGAGCACAAGTTGAAGTCGTGGTGCCAAACAAATCCCCTCCTACGTAACATATTCTACCTTGGAGGAGCCACGCGACGACAGTCTAAGACGCTTCTTGAAATCCTCGTTGATTGACGTAACTCCCCCGCCCCGTTTACCTTTTCCTTCATGGACCGCCTTTTGCTCATCCTTGCCACGCTCGCTTTTGTCGGCGGGCTTGTGCATGCCGTGATCTCCTTGCGGGCGGGTACCTGGAAGGAAAACCGCTGGCACTGGGTGCCCATGGCGGTGGGCTTGGTGTTTCAGACCGCCTTCCTTTACCTCCGCGGCCAGCAGCATGGGCGCTGTCCGTTGACAAATCTGTTCGAGGTCTTCATCTTCATAGGCTGGTGCATCGTGCTCCTCTACTTCCTGGTGGGGGCCACGTACCGACTATCGCTGCTCGGGGTGTTTACCGCGCCGATGATTGCCCTGCTGCAGGCGCTAGCCTTGGTTTCCTCCCTGGACAAATCCGTGCCCCCGCTGCGTGGCCCGCCCAATCCCTGGCTGGAAATTCACGCGGCTATATCGCTCATGGCGTATGCCGCCTTTGCCCTGGCCTGCATCACCGGCGTCATGTATCTGGTGCAGGCTCGCTTGCTCAAGGAGCATCGCATCCATAGCCTCTTCTACCAGTTGCCGCCGATTCATGAGCTGGCGAAGGCGATTCAGAGGCTGGCCATCCTGGGTACGCTGCTGCTCAGCGCGGGCCTCGCGGCTTCGATTCCGCTGCACATCCCGGTTTCGAACCCCAAGCTGATTTTTGCCTGGATAGTATGGGGCCTGTATCTCGCCATCAATGTCATCATGTGGGCCAGAATGCTGTCAGCCCGGCAGACGGCCTGGCTGGCGGTGGTGGGGTTTGTGGTGCCGCTGGTGTCGGTCTGGATGGTGACTAAGGCATCATGAGTTCAAGCCGCTCCATCTGCCTCGGCATCAACTACCGCACCACGCCCGTGGAACTGCGCGAACGGCTGGCCTTTGCTGCGGGAAAAGTACCGCAGGCATTGGCTGAGATCCGCAATTTGCCAGGCTTCGAGGAGTCGGTTGTGATCTCTACCTGTAATCGGGTAGAACTCTACGCCTCGCATGCACACGGCCAGCACGAGGTCGCACACTCGGCCTTATTGAACTACCTCGTCACCCATTTTGAACTGACTCCCGACCAAGCGGAAGCGCTGGTGTGCTACCGCCTTGCCGCCGTGGAGACGGCCCGGCACCTCTTCCGCGTGGTGAGCGGCCTGGACAGCATGGTGCTGGGCGAGACGGAGATCTTTGGCCAGGTGAAAGCGGCTTACAAAACCGCCCTCGACTCAGGCACGACTGGCCGTGAATTGAACCGCCTGTTTCAACGCGCCTTTAACGTGGGCAAGATGGTGCGGGAGAAGACAGCCATCCAGCGCGGCTCCACCTCCGTGGGGGCGGTGGCGGTGGATCTCGCAGGCAAGATGTTCGATTTGAAGACCTGCCGCGTGATGCTGATCGGCGCCGGTGAAATGGCCCGCGTCTGCGCGCAAAGCCTGCTCTCACGCGGGGCGCAGAGCGTGATCGTGAGCAACCGCAGCTATGAGCGCGCCGTGGAACTGGCAAGCGAGTTCAATGGCACGGCCATGACTTTCGATCAGTGGGAACACTCGCTACATGAGGTGGACATCATCATTTCTTCCACCTCCGCGCCCCACTTTGTGGTAAAGCCCGAGATGATCGAGAAGGTGATGAAGGGCCGCCGTGGCCATCCCTTGTTCCTCATCGACATCGCCGTGCCCCGTGACATTGATCCCAAGGTCAATGACATCGAAGACGTTTATGTGTATGACATCGACCAGCTCTCGGCAATCGCCGAAGATAACCGTCGCGGGCGGTTGAATGAGCTTGGGGTCTGTGAACGCATCATCGAAGAACAGCTCGAAAAATTTGGCCGTTCATCGGCCCTGCCCCACACCGGTGAGGCTCCTTCCTTCAGCACCCCATGACAGGCAATCAACTCATTATCGGAACGCGCGGCAGTGACCTCGCGCTCAAGCAAACCTCCATGGTCAAGGCCCTGCTGGCCGCTGCGCATCCTAATCTAGGAGTGGAGCACAAGGTGATCGCAACTGCCGGTGACAAACGCCCGGACCTGCGGTTCGAAGAATTCAGCAAGGGCGAGAACGCCATGTTGGACAAAGGCATCTTCATCAAGGAGTTGGAAATGGCATTGGAAGATCTCTCTATCGACGCTGCCGTGCACAGCTTGAAGGATGTGCCTTCGGATCTTGAAAAGCAGTTTGCCATTGCCGCGGTGTTGGAGCGCGCTCCTATTCAGGATGTGCTCATCAGCCGCGAGAAATTCACCGTGGAAACACTGCCTGCCGGTTCACGTGTGGGCACCAGCAGTGTGCGCCGTGCACGGCAGTTGAAATGGCTGCGGCCGGATATTGAAGTGGTGGAACTGCGCGGCAATGTGCCCACTCGCATCCGCAAGGTGGTGGAGCCCGGGAAACTTGATGCCATCATGCTTGCCGCCGCTGGTCTTGTCCGCCTCGGCCTGTTGAACGAAGCGCTCGATACGGTGAGCATTGATCAGGTGAAACTGCACGCACAGGTGTTAGACCAAACGAAATTTTACCCCGCTGCCGGACAGGGCGCCATCGCGATCGAAACACGCTCCAGGGACAGCGCGGTCATCGACTTGATTCGCAGCCTTAACCACGCGGAAACTGAAGCGCGCGTGGTGGCCGAACGCGAGTTCCTGCGTCTTCTCGGAGCTGGCTGTCAGACCCCAGTTGGCGCGCATTCATGGGTCATCAATGGCAAGCTGCACATGGCCGTACGCGTGTTTTCCGAATCAGATGTCAGCGCCAATCCTGTGGAAGCCGAGGCGTCCATGTCCATTTCCAGTCCGCTGTCACTGGCGAAGAAGCTGGCTTCAATGGTAGGATAGGTCATCCACCATTTCTGCTAACGACAAAGAGACCAGCCTCGCGAGGGGCTGGTCTCTTTGTTTAACCACCAGCCGCTCTTAACTATGTCACGGCTGTCCGGGTGACACCTTGGTTCGCAAACAAAACCGACCCTGCCACGGTAAAGCTGCTTGCGAGCAACGCGGACAAGCTTATCACACAGAAGCAAATCCTGCGGGAAGTGTGGGCCGGGCAGATGGGCGACGCCAGCCATGCGCTCCGCGTCCATGTGAATCACCTGCGCAACAAACTGGACACAAGTGGCATCGAGATCCGCAATGAGCCAGGGATTGGATACGGCTGGTCGAGTAGATCACTGGCAACGAAAAAGCGGCGCATGAAGCTTGTTCACGCGCCGCTCTCTCAAATGTCTTTCGTTCCTACTTCGCCGCCGGAGGCGTTGGTTTCGCGGTGGGAACGGGCAATGTTTTCGCCACCGGAGCTGGCTTCGGCGTCTTTGGATCGGTGATCATGGGGAAGCTGTCGCTGCGAAAAGGCGTCACTGGCAGCCATTCCTTGCTGTACAGATTGCATACCGGGTTATCGGCCCAAGCATAGCGTACGGCGATCGGCTTGGCAACGGTCTTGCTGGTGACCTCTACCTTGTCGGAGCCCACCACCTTGGCATCTGCCCAGGTCCATTTCCTGTCCTCGCCGCAGATGGCGAATCCACGAGCTTCAGCGACATCAAAGGTCTGCAAGGAACTGCCAAAGGTATCGA
>JAQGPI010000480.1 GCA_028293175.1 Verrucomicrobiaceae bacterium
TGACACCGAAGAAACCACGATGATGCAATCCCGCGTGCGACTGTGTCCCTATTACTTCGTACCCGCCGGCACGGATGATACCCAGCTCGGCGGCGTGCTCGCAACGGTATGTCCCTCGGACAAGAAGATCCTGCACGGCATGCGCGATGCGATGATGCTGCCTTGTGTGTAGGAGCGTTATTCTCGCGCCTTCAACACGCCCACCAGATCCAGCTTGTCCAGCATCCGACCCACCACCCAAAAGGAGCACGCCGCTGCCGTCAGCACCACGATCACCGCTGTTGTATAAGTGAAGAGCGAAACCACCAGCGGCATGCGTACCGTCTCCGTGCTAAGGCTGGTGATGATGAAGGTGGTGATGCCACGCCCGAACAACAGCCCCATGGGCAGCGCCGCCAGTACCAGCATTCCCAGCTCGCCTAACAACACGCTGGCGACTTCCTTCTGGCTGAAGCCCACCACCCGCAATGTGGCCAGATCACGGCTGCGCTCAGACAAGGCGATGCGCGCACTGTTGTACACCACGCCAAAGGCCACGATCACGGCGAGCACAAAGTACAGTGTCCGGATAATGCCAATGCTTTCCCCAGTGGTCTTGCGGAAGGCCGCGAGCTGGTCTTTTTTCACCAGCACGATGGCCGCGCGCGGTGTGTCCTTCACCTTACGCATGAAGGCATCCCAATACTTCGCATCAATCGTCATATAGGCCCCATTGATCGTCTCGCCCTCGCGCATGAATCGCCGAAGAGTCGCCAGGTCCATGTAGGCGGCGATGCCGGCAAAGTCTTCGATCAGGCCTCGAATCACCGCCGTTCGCGTGGGCCGTTCGCCCTCCAGCACTTCTACCACCACTTCGTCTCCGAGCTTCGCGCCCAGCACTTCCGCCAGCTTTGCAGACATGACGATACCACCTTCCGGAAGATCCATCTGGCGTCCGTTACCGTCTAGCAAGCGGTTCAAATTCGCTCCTGGCGGCATCCCTGTTACAGATAGCCTCCGCGAGTGGGGTCCGTTGCGCAACCGCGCCTGCACCGAGCGCACCGGCTCCGCACTAATCACGCCCGGCAAGTGCTGCAAATCATGGAAGCCGCTGCCTGATCCCGGCTCGGTCAAAAAGGCCACCACATCCTGCCTCTGCGCCATGTTCCATTGATAAGTAAGGAGGTAGTCGATGCTGTCGCTCATCGCTCCGGGCAACACCATCAGGCCCGTAGCCAGCGACAGGCCCGCAATGGTGAAAAGGGACTGCCACGGTCTGCGCTCAATGTTGCGCATGGCCATGCGAAAGGTGGGCGTGAAGTGCTTGGCGAGGCCCATCCGTTCCAGCACTGATGGCTTGTAATCCGTCGGTGGCTCCGGCCGCATCGCCTCAGCTGGAGGCAGCTTCACCGCCTGCCATACCACGCTCGCCACGCCTAGTGATGCCGCCACTGCGCTCACGAGCAAGGCCAGCCCCATGGCGGAGTAATCCATGTGAAACACCAGCGACGGAAAGCGGAAAAACATGGTGTACATGTGTACCAGCGATCCACCCATGAAGCGCCCTCCCAGTGCGCCGATGAGGGTGCCAATCACGACGATCACCAGGCCAAATTTCAGGTAGTGCAAGCCCACCTGCCATGAGGAGAAACCCAACGCCTTCATCTGTGCTATCTGCTCACGTTGCAGACGTATCAACCGCGCCAGCACGGCATTGACCATAAAGGCCGCGACGCTCAAAAACACGATGGGATAGGCCACCGAGAGGGCGCGCAGCACATTCAGCTCATCGTTCAGCCGCTGCGCCGAGGCGTGATCGCGACGCGTGTATCCACCGATGTTGCCGTAGTTCGCCAGCAACCGGTCCATCTCCGCAATGACGGGCGCCGCCTCAGCCCCCGGCGAAATGTCCAGGCACAAGTCATTGAAGGCGCCATCCAGATTGTAAGCCGTGGCCACCGCCCGGTAGTTCATCCAGAAAACCCCGAAGCGCTTGTTGTCCGGCAAGGTCTCCCCTGCCCTCGCTTCAAACACAAACTCTGGCGAGAGGCCGATGCCCGTGATAAACAGCGTATCGCGGCGGCCGTTGAGCACCGCCACTATGGAGTCGCCCGCTTGCAGCTTGTTGGCATTGGCAAAGGCTTCGCTTACCACCGCTTCTCGCCGCTGGTCAACGCGCGGTAATCGACCACTGCGCAGGAAGAGTTGGTTCAACACCTGTGGCCGGTCTTCCGGCAATGAAACAATGTGTCCTGTCGCTGGCTCCGGCACCGCAGGCAGGTCCAGCGTCACATCCACCACCACCCGCGCCTCCACTGCGGCCACTCCAGGGATAGCTGCCACTCGTTCCGCCATCGACATCGGAGCGCGCTTCAGCGAATCAAAGACATCCGCCATACGGTTGCGCTCATAGTAGGCATCGCGTGTTCCTTCCAGCGTCAGGATCAGCGACCGCGTCATGATCATCATCGCCAGCCCACAAGCCATCACCAGACTCACCGCCACCATTTGCCCCTTCATGTGAGACAGGTCGCGGAGAAGCTTGCGGTCCAGAGGTAAAATCAGCATGGCATTGCGATGGCTACCAATCCAATTGCCGCACCGGCAGCCGTGTTTCATTGCGCCGTGACTTGACCACCTGGCCGTCTGAAAGGTTCAGCACACGGTCTGCCATCTGCGCCATGCTGGCATTATGGGTAATGATCACCGTCAGTGTGCCTAGCTCGCGATTAATACGCTCCACGGCCTCCAGCACCGTGATGCCCGTAGTGATGTCCAGTGCGCCCGTGGGTTCATCGCAAAGCAGCACCTCGGGACGCTTCGCAATGGCCCGCGCAATGGCCACTCGCTGCTGTTCACCGCCGGAAAGCTGCGAAGGAAAATGGTCCATGCGGTTACCCAGGTTCACCATGTCCAGCGCCTCCTCCGGTGTCATCGGATCGCGGGCGATGCTGGTGATCAGAGCCACGTTTTCACGGGCTGTCAGGCTTGGGATCAAATTGTAGAACTGGAACACAAAGCCCACGCAGTTGCGCCGGAACAACGTCAGCGTGTGCTCATCCACATTCGTCAAATCCCAGCCCCGGTAGCTCAACTGACCTGAAGAAGGCACATCCAGGCCGCCCAGGATGTTCAGCAGCGTGGACTTGCCGCTCCCGGATGGCCCCAGCAGTACCACCAGCTCGCCGCTGTTAAACTCAATGTCCACGCCGTTTAGCGCGACCACATCAAGTTCGCCTGTATGATACACCTTGCTAAGACCCCGTGCCGTGAAGACGGGATGGCTCGGTAGAGCAGGGCTGTCGGGCAAGGGATTCAAAGCATCGGTAACATGGCGAAGAATGGCCGTATGCAAAGCACCTTCACGGCACATTACTGCCTCGCAATCACGAGCCGCCCGGCCTTGCGGCGGAGTTGCAAGCCGCCTGGCAAATTGATGCGAGCGGGCTCGCGTTGCGTTATCAGGCGCACGGCCGCTTCCACGGCTTCATTAGTCAGGCCGGAAACTTCGCGGGCATGCAACCACTGATGCATCACGCGGTGTTGCAGAGCCACATGCGCCGTCTTGAACTCTGCCGTCAAAACCAGGCTGCCATCCGCTTGCACAACCTTGCCTGCCAGCTCCGCGCTCATGCTCGAAAGCAAATCATCATCACGCCGCGCAATCCTTGCCAGCCTTGCCAGCATGGGAGTCACATCCTGCCCCAGCGCCTCCGAGATCACCGGCAGCAAATCATGGCGCATCCGGTTGCGCGTGGCCTTGGTCTCGGCATTTGTCGCGTCTTCGCGGAATGCAATGCCATGGGTTTCCACATAGGCGTCAATCTCGCGACGTCGCACATTGAGCATGGGACGCAGCAGCACGAGCTTCGTTTTGCCAGCCGTCATGCCCGACTCCTCGGACATGCCTGCCAGCCCGCCAATGCCGGTGCCGCGCAGCACTCGCATCAGCACCGTCTCCGCCTGATCCTCGGCATGATGCGCGAGCAGCACGCGAGGGCAGCGGTACTTGCGCGCCATGCTTGCAAAGAACTCCAGCCGCACCTCGCGCGCTATGGTTTCGACAGAAGCCTTTCGCTCAGTGGCCAGCAAGGCGACGTCCATCTTGATGCCTTCAAAGGCGAACCCAAGCCGCTCCGCCAGCCTCTTTACAAACGCGGCATCCTGAGTAGAGGCCTTGCCGCGCAGCGCATGATTCACGTGGCACACCACCAGCTTTTTATAGCCTAACCCATACAATACATGCAACAAAACGACCGAGTCGCGCCCGCCTGAGACGCCGATGAGGCAACGTTTTGTCAGCGGCAGATTCGCGAGCGCGAGGTCCATGCCGCTCAGTGTTTGAACGGCATTGGCACGTTCGTCTTCGAATTGAATACCAGGTCATCAAACTCAGGCACGGACGAAGGGTCCGGCGGTCCGTCGAAATTCTCGTCGCGGAAGCGCCGCCAGGTGTCGCGCGTATGGGTTGAAATCAGCTCCTGCGTCTTCTCTCCGCACTTGCCGCACACCATCAGCCCGTGCAGCAACCGGTCGCCTTCGCATACGCCGGTGAGCACAAACTCAGAGGCATTATGCTGGTGCCGCTCCAGGCCGCAGACGGAGCACTTCTCCAGCCCGCCCTCGAAGCTGACGTGTTCCTTTTCAAACTGCGCCAGCCGCGTCTTCGATTCATCGCTGAACTCTTCCATCAACTGCGTGCGGCAGTGATCGCACAGCGCGTATTCGAACACGCATTCACCGCGCTTCCATGCCTTCGAGATCTGAAAGCCGCCAGGAAAGTCCTTCAAGCTCTCGCCGCAGCGCGTACAATTGCTGAACACCGCATCCGTGTAGTCCGAGTACAGTTCGCTCGGAATCGGCGGCGGCTCATTGTGGCTGTCATCACTCAGGTTGTGCATGGCCTTGACCGAAACAATGCTGGCGAAGCGTACGTTTGACAGCGAAATCTCACCCCATGGACGGTAATTTAATGTTGGCACTCAAAATTGGAGCCCTCGGTGTGCTTATAGCCACTCAGGGGCAGGCCCAAACCACCGGCGACTGGCCGTACACACGGGCCAATCCCGAGATGACCGGCACCTCGAAGACGGACCTGCACACTCCTCTTACACTGGGCTGGCAGTTCCGCACCATGGAGAAGCCCAAGGGCAGGCCGGAGATGCTCACCAGCTCCGCCACGGTGCGCAACGGCAAGGTTTACGTGGGCAACAAGGACGGCAAATTCTTCTGCCTGGAGCTCGCCACGGGCAAGAAATTGTGGGAATCCTCCGCCCCCAAAGGCAGCTTCGAAGGCGCTCCGGGTTTCGCGGGTGACCTCGTGATCGCAGGCTCCACGGACAGCTTTGTGTATTCCTGGAATGCAGAAACCGGCTTGCCCAATTGGAAGTTCGAAACCGAGGGCGAGGTGCATGCAGCCGTCAACGTCTGGACCGATCCGGCGAGCAAGGAGCAGCGCGTCTTCGTCGGCAGCTACGACTACAAACTCTACTGCCTGAATCCCAAGGACGGCAAGAAAATCTGGGATGCCGAGACCGGCTACTACATCAATGGCGGCAGCGCGGTGGAGAATGGCAAGATCGTCTTCGGCGGCTGCGATGCGGTGCTACACGTGCATGACGCCCTCACGGGCAAAGAGATCAAGCAAGTGGAGGTGGGCTCCTACATCGGCAACAACGTGGCGCTTGCCGATGGCGTGGCCTATGTGAGCCACTACGGCAATCATGTGGGTGCGTATTCGCTCACCGAAGGCAAGAAATTGTGGGAGTACGGTGAACGCGATTTTGAGTACTAATCCGCGCCCTCTGTCTTCGATAAAATCATCGTCGTCGGTGGTCGCGATAAGCGCCTGCACGGCATCGAACGCGCCACCGGCAAGGGTCTATGGGAATTCAAGGCCCGCGACCGTATCGACAGCTCCCCCGTCATTTGCAACGGCAAAACCGCCATCGTCGGCGCGGATGACGGCTACGTGTATGTCATCGACATCGCTACCGGCAAGGAAGTCTGGAACTACGAAATCGGTGCGCCCGTGCGTACCTCCGCCGCCGTTGCTAGCGACTGGATCATCTTCGGCGCGGATGATGGCGTCATTTACGCGTTCAAAAACGGTGGTGCGGCTGCGGCAAAAGAAGAGGCTAAGAAATAGTTCAGCAATCTCCGTGATCCTTCCGCGCCTGTTTGCCTTCCGGCAACGGCTCCGTCAGCGGCAGTATCCACCTTGCCGGCTTCAGGCTTCGCTGCTCTTTCGCCAGATTCACCTTTGAATCCACCAGCGGCTGCGGACGGCGGCCATTGAGAGAGGCCATCACCTCAGCGCGCACCTCCACGTTGGGATAGCCTTGGGCTCGGTGCTGCTCGGCCAGGAAGTGGCTGAATTGCAAAATCATGTCGGGATGCGTCTCTAGCTTGGCGATCTGCCGGGGCGACAACACTTCTTCGGGCTTCACAATCCAGAGCTGGCGGCTGGGCGGATCGGTGACAATGAAGCGGGCCTCGCCGCTCTTGCCGCGCAGCTTCATGTGCCAGGAAAAGCGATGGCCTTCCTCCGTCCAATTGACGTTGCCAGGGTAAGCAAAATGCCGCAGCGGCAGCACCACCTGCACGGCGAAATAGCACGCCATCAGCGCCGCTATCTTCTTCTGATTGGGAAGCCACGAGCTTGATTCAGTTCCCAGGTTCGTTCGCATTCTGGCCCAAGGCAGCTTGAAAGCCAGAGCCAGCCTCCTCGGCGTATCAGGCGGGAAG
>JAQGPI010000488.1 GCA_028293175.1 Verrucomicrobiaceae bacterium
CCAGTGGCCGTTCTCATTGCGCCATACGGCGAGATAGCTGAGCGTAAGGACGGACTGACCGGCAGCGTTCTCCACGGTGACCTTGTTACGCCCCGTCATGAGCGCGATATCGGCTGAGGGGAAGGTGAATTTCCGCTCTTCGTAATCGAAGGTCAGGTACTTGGTTTTTCCGCTGAGCAGGGTGTCAATGTATGAGGCCTTGGTGTCCACGGTGCCGCTGGAATGAGCGTAGCGCAGTTCATCCGAGAACAGGGCTTCAAGCTGCGCTTTGTCCGGATGAGTGGTGGCCTGCACTCGAGCGTCATCGGCGGCGGTGACCGCTGCCGTGGCGTCTGCGGCGTGGGAGAGTGTGACAAGTGAAAAGGCGAGAAGGGCGAGAAGAGTTTTCATGGAATGGGAGGGAAGGAAACGCCAAGAAACCTGCGATCATGCAGGCGCATACGTGCGCTCATTGTAAAAAGATTGTAGGTTCTCATCCAAGCATTTACTGCCCCACGCGTATGGCTGTAGAATCCATTTCACTCATGAAAAAACTGCCGTTCCTGTTTCTCGGCCCTCTTTCTCTCGCTGCAATCTGCCAGGCCCAGCCTGCGGTCACTATTTATAACCAAAACTTCGGCACCGTGCGCGATATGGTGCCGCTGGATTTGAAGGCTGGCATCAATGACGTGCGATTCTCCGAGACCACCGCTCATGTGGAGACAGATTCGGTGATTCTGCGAGACCCTAGGGGTGCGGTGGCGCTACGCATCCTTGAGCAGAACTACCGCAATGATCCTGTGTCTGCAGGGTTGCTGCTATCGCTCAACGAAGGCAAGGTGATCGACTTCTTTGTCCGAGGCAGCGAAGGCCGGCCTGATCGTACGGTGAAAGGCAAAATCATCTGCAGCGGCTACACCCCGCATTCTGATGCTGCCATGCAGCGCTACGGTAACAGGTACTACCAAGGCCAAATGGTCATGAACCAAGGCATGACGCCCATCATCGAGGTGGAGGGGCAACTCATGTTCTCCCTGCCAGGAGAGCCGCGTTTCCCCTCACTGGCGGATGACACGGTGTTAAAGCCCACGCTGATGTGGCGCCTGCATGCGGAAAAGGCAGCCAAGCTGGATGCCGAGATCGCCTACGTCACCGGCGGCATGAGCTGGGAGGCGGCGTACAACGTTACCTCGCCGGAGAAAGGCGACATCCTGGACCTCAGCGGCTGGGTGACGATGGACAACCAAAGCGGCAAGACCTTCACCGAGGCAAAGGTGCAGCTCGTGGCTGGCGATGTGGCGAAACTGGAAGGCAATGACCCACGCACGGCAGATCCTTTTGCCACAAGGGCGGCTGGCTTTGCAGCCTCACCCGCGCCTCAGGTCACCGAGAAGGCCTTTGATGAGTACCATCTCTACAGCCTGCCACTGCCAACCACCCTGCATGACAGGGAAACCAAGCAGGTGGAGTTCGTCCGTGCCTCCGGCGTCAAGGCAGAGCGTATCTATGTGTACGACGGTGTGAAGGTGGATGTGAACCGCTACGGCACCTACAACATGTACAACGTCCGCGATCAGGAAGAGTACGGCACTGAAAGCAATCCCAAGGTGGCCGTGATGCGCGAGATCAAGAACAGCGAAGCCAACCACCTGGGCCTGCCGCTGCCGCGCGGCAAGGTTCGATTCTACCGCCAGGATGACGAAGGCCAGGCCCAGTTTGTGGGTGAGAACCTGATCGACCACACGCCGAAGGACGAGACGCTGCGCATCTACACTGGCAATGCCTTTGATCTCGCAGGCGAACGCAAACGCACCAACTTCAGCCGCGACAACGCGAATCATTGGGTCGATGAAACCTTTGAGATCAAGCTGCGCAACCACAAGAAGGAGGCTGTGGAGGTGCGGGTGGTGGAGCACCTGTATCGCTGGAATAACTGGGAGATCAAACAGTCCTCAGCCGTCCACCTCAAAACCGATGCACAAACGATGGAGTTTCGAACGCCCTTAAAGCCGGACGAGGAGCGCACCATCACTTATACGGTACACTACTCCTGGTAACTTTGGGGTGCCGCTTCAGGATTCCGATTTCACCAGCGTCATCACGCACTCCAGATGCCGGGTCTGTGGGAAGAGGTCAAAGGGGCGGACGCGCTTTAACTCGTAGCCGGCGGCGGTGAAGAGCACTAGATCGCGCATCTGCGTAGGCGGGTTGCAGGATACATAGACCACGGCGCGGGGTCCAAAGGCGAAAAGTTGTTCCAGGAAGCCCTCGCTGCAACCGGCGCGCGGTGGATCGACAATGACGACGGTGTCATTGGCCGGACGTGTGATGCCAGCGAAGATGTGACGAGCATCAGCGGCGATGAACTCGCAATTGGTGAAGCCGTTCAGCTCGGCATTGTGCTTTGCTTTTTCGACTGCGGTTTCGCTTACCTCGACACCGCTGATGTGCTCGAAGCGGTTCGCGGCACACAGGCCGAAGAGACCACTGCCGCAGTAGGCATCAATCAAGGAATGCGCGCCACTGGCAACGGCTTCCTCAATGACGTGTTCGACGAAGGATGGCAGGATGAAAGGGTTGTTCTGGAAGAAGTCACCGGCCTGGAACTCAAAGCGCACGCCGCTGACCTCTTCGCTGGCCAGTTCTTTGGGCTGGGTAAGCACCTTGCCACCAGCAGAGCGCAGCAGCAAGGTGGCACCGTTCTTGTATTCGGTGCGGCCGCTTAGCACCTCTTCCCGCACGGTGGTCAGGCGCTCGTTCAGCTCGGGCATGGCGATAGGGCAGGCCTTCACATCGATCATGGCGTTACGCGTGCTGGCTCGCAGAAAGCCGATTTCGCCGACCGTGCCGTTCTTGGGCCGGTGGAAGTGCGGGGTAATCTTGGAACGATAATTGAAGGTCTGGGGAGAGGGGGAAACAGGTTCGACATCGAAATCGACCTTGGCCATGTGCTTGAGCAGTTCGGCTACCTGCACACGCTTCCACTTGAGCTGTTCTTCGTATCCTACATGTTGATACTGGCAGCCACCGCATTTGCCGAATAAAGGGCACGGGGGCTCGATGCGATGAGGAGAAGCCTCAATCACTTCCACCAGATCCGCCTCGCTGTAATTCTTGTGGTTGCGGAAGACGCTAGCGCGCACCTTTTCGCCCGGCAGGGCAAAGGGCACGAACACCACCCAGTCGTTCAACCGGCCCAGGCCCACGCCTTCATTGGTGAGCTTGTCGATGCTCAGCTCGATTTCCTGATGATAGGCGAAGGGGACGGGATTGAATTTGCGTGGAGGCGGGGCAAGCATGCGATGTCGTGGTGGGAGGGAAGTCTTAAAGCAGAAGTGTTCAGTGGGAAGTCAGAAATGAAAATGAAAGTGCCCGGTAGGTGAGTACCGGGCACTTCGCTTCTGATGCTTTACGCCTTGAATTTTCCGATTAGTCCGTGGTGTGCTTCACCTTGAAGCTGCGGAATTCGACAGGGTCTGTGTGGCCCGCAAAACCGATGTAGCCCTTGGTGTGATCCAGGCCCTTCGGCGGATGGGTGATCTGGCTGCGGTCAAAGGTGGTGGTGTCCACATCCAGAATCTTAGTGCCGTTGAGCGTGACGCTGATTTTGCTGCCATGCACTTTGATTTCTTCGAAGTTCCACTCGCCCACGGGGCGCTCGTAGCCGTGCTTGGCACCCACGCAGTGGTACAAGCTGCCATTGTATTGGTAGGGCTCCAGCGGGTGGTCGACATGTGCGGCATTATAGCCCTCGCTGTCGAGCACCTGGATTTCAAAGCCATCGGAGGCTGAGTGGCCGCCAAGCGGAGTGCGCAGAGCGATGCCGTTGTTGCCGGCGACAGGGGTCTTGTATTCAAAACGGATGATGCCGTTTTCAAACTCGTCCTTCGTCAGTAGATCACCGCCCTTGCCCTTTTTGCAGCGGATGGCGCCATCAACCATTTCGTAGCTGTCTACGGCGTTCTGCCAGTTGCTGAGATCCTTGCCATTGACGTGCTCCTCGAAGCCGTCGGCGTCTCGGGCGGCCAGGGTCTTGTTCGCCTCGTCAGTGCCGATCTCGCGGATGAACACGTTGCGCCAGCGGATCTCGCTGCCGTGGGTCTGGAGTTGAATAGGGCCCTTGGCAAAGATGGGGTCGGGGATGAAGCCGTTCACCGGTTTCTGTTCCGCCTTGTCAGTGGGAGCGGCGCCGGGCTTGGTCCACGCAAGGTAGCCCGCCTTCTTGTTGGCAAAGTAATTTTCAAGTACCGCATTATCCACCACGGTTTCGCCGTTAAAGACGACGGTCACGCGCTCGCCGACCATGGTGATCTTGAAGCTGTTCCACTCGCCGAAAGGCTTGTCCATTTTCTTGGAGGGATCCTTGCCTGGCGAGCCTTTGCGGTTGTTCCACAGGCCTCCAGAACCCTTATCCTGGCCGAGACCGCGGGGATCACCCTTGGTGGTGTCCCAGATCTGCACCTGGGGCACCCCGCGCAGGTACACACCGCTATCGCCGTCGGGCAGTGCTTTGTACTCGACCATCAGCTCAAAATCGCCGTAGTCCTTATCAGTGGTGAGGTAGAGCCCTTTGCCGTCGTTAACGATCTCGCCGTTCTCCACCTTCCAGTGGGCGTTGATGTTGTCAGTCGTGGCTGCGCCCTTCTTATCGGTGAGACCGCCTTCGACCGACTTCTTTTTGTAAGCGGCCTGCTCTTCGGGGGACATCTTCCAAAGATCGGTGGGATCCTGGGTGCTCCAGCCATACCAGCCGGTAAGGTCCTTACCATTGAACAAAGGAGAGAAGCCCGCAGGCGGTGTATTTGGCTCGGCGGCTGCGGCTGGCAGAGAAGCCAGAGCAAGCAAAGGGAGAAGGTGATGCAATTTCATAGTTATGTGAGGGAAGAACAAACGTGCGTGGCGATGGCTATTCTTTCCACCGTGCAGCGGATCGTCTCCAGCATTCGCAATGGACCGGCATGAAGGTCTGTGGGTGTTTGAATCCCAAGCGGCCACAAATAAGAAAGAAAAAGGGCGGACTCTTGCGAGTCCGCCCTCAAGTCAAGTTGAGTCAGATCAACTCCGGCTAGTGGTTAGCAGCCGGAATCGGAGCGGGAGCAGGCAGGAGGCCGCCACCAAGCTGAGCGGGATGGATCAACTCCAGGGAGGAGGTATCAGTGGTTTCCTGGGTAGCAATCTGATGAACAGGCTGGCCAGAAGGATCAATCAGCTTGGCCGTAACGAAGATCATCAGGTTGCGCTTGAAGTGATCTTCAGACTTGGTCTGGAACAGACGGCCGATGAAAGGCAGATCGCCAAGGAGAGGGACCTTATCTTCGACATCTTGCACGTCTTCGCGGATCAGGCCACCCATTGCAACCGTCTGGCCATCCCAAACAGTAACGGAGGTGCTGATGCTGCGCTTGGAGAAGACAGGCTGCTGGATCTTATTATCTGTAAGAATGGTGGTCGTTGGATTGCCCAGCGCATCAGATCCGCTGGTCTGGATCGGACTGCCGTAGTTGATGAAACCCTCAAACTCGGTTACTTCTGGAGCTAGTACCAAGTCAATGGTGTTGTTGTCAGCTCCCACGGTTGGATTTACCTTCATGCTCACACCCACGTTCCTTGACTGGAACGCAGTTGGAGTTGTCGGAGTGACCGGGAAGGAACCGTTAGAGGAGCCGCCGCCGCCAAAGAGGCTGGTGCCGCTGCTGTTGCCGCCAAAATTCTGTGGGATTTGTGGAGGATCGAATTCGGTAGGATAGAGGAACTCGCGAACCACTTCGATGTTGGCTTCGACACCAGGCTTGGTGGTGACGCTCGGAGCGCTCATCAGATCCACACCCTTCTTCTGACCCAGAGCGCGGACAACGACCTGGAACTGAGGGTCGGTGAGCACGCCGGTAAGGGCGAAGATGCCGGGAGTGTTAACTGCCGTACCTGACGACGAGTTAGCGCCGAGGAGGCCATCAATGCTATCAGGTGAAATGGCACGTGAACCGAAACGCAGACCCTGTGTGACGCCATTCGTTCCCACTGCACCGCTACCGGCGCCTGGATTTTGGAAGGGGAAGTCGGCACTGATGCCATTGGAGCCGCCGGAACCGAAGGCCCGATTGCTGCCTGGGATGTTGAAGGGCCCGAGGAGCCAGTCGAAGCCGAGTTCATCGGTGTTCTTCTGGGTCACTTCGACAAACTTGGTCGTCACATACACCTGCTTGGGAGTGCGGTTCGCCTGGGATTCCACGAAGGTTTCCACCATGTCCATGTTCGGAGCGGTGTTTCGGACAACGAGTTGCGAGGTGACGGGGTTGAATACCGCCGAAGCACCATCGGGG
>JAQGPI010000505.1 GCA_028293175.1 Verrucomicrobiaceae bacterium
GCAACCCATCGAGGGCCGAATCCTCATGATCGCCACTGGCATCCGCGCCCAGGTAGGCATCAAGTTGTTAGGCGAAGATTTGGGCCAGCTTCAGCACTGGGCCTTTGAAGTCGAGAAGCTAGTCAAGCAAGTGCGCGGAGCCACGGGAGTGGCGCCCAGCCGTGTGCAAGGCAAGCCTTACTTCACCATCGAGGTGAACCGCGAAGCGATGGCGCGCTATGGTTTGCGGGCGCAGAATGTGCTCGATGTGGTGGAGGCCGGTCTAGGCGGCAAAAATGTGGCTACAACGATTGAGGGCCGTCAGCGTTTCCCCATCCAGGTGCGCCTACAACGCAGCGAGCGCGAGGACTTGGAGCGGCTCAAGGACGTGCTGGTGACAAGTCCCTCGGGCAAGGTGGTGCCGCTAGGTCAGGTGGCGACGTTGACGCGTGTGGAAGGTCCGAATGAGATCGCTAGCGAGAACGGCCAACTCCGTGTGTACGTGCAGGCGAATGTGGATTCACAGGTGCGCGATCTCGGCAGTTTCGTGGAAGAGATCAAGGAGATCATGGCAGCCAATATCGTCCCGCGCCTGCCCAAGGGTGTGGTCATTGATTACAGTGGCGAGTACGAAAACCAGCTCCGTGCGGCGAAGACGCTACGGCTGATCGTGCCGACCGTTTTGTTCATCATCTTCCTGCTGCTTTACATGGTCTACAGTAATGCCAAAGAAGCAGCACATGTCATCCTGGCGGTGCCCTTTGCACTCAGCGGCGGCGTGTTCATGCAATACGCGCTGGGCTTCCCGTTCAGTGTGGCGGTATGGGTGGGATACATCGCTTTGTTTGGCACGGCGATTCAAACCGGGGTGGTGATGGTGGTGTATCTTGAGGAGGCGCTGGAGCACCGGCGTCAGGAGCGCGGCGCTGCGTTTAACTTCCATGACCTCGTGCAGTCGGTAACCCAAGGCGCGCGGCTTCGGTAGCGGCCCAAGGTGATGACCGTGGCCACGATTGTGGCAAGCCTTTTGCCGCTTCTATGGAGCACGCGCACCGGCGCTGAAGTGATGAAGCCCCTAGCCGCGCCCGTTATCGGCGGCATGGTGAGCAGCCTGATCCACATTCTCATCGTGACACCCGTCATTTTTGTATGGCTGCGGAAAAAGGAGATGGGGCTGGTGGAAACCGTTGCCGAGCCTGCGCGCGCGGCCGCACCAGGGCTAAGGGAGGTGGCGGTATGAGCCTGCGGCGAGTTGATGGTTTATGGCTGATAGTTGAGAGACTTGGCTTGTTAGCCTTGGAAGCTTTTAGTCCATCAACTAGGGCTCTCAGCATCCCCGCGCTTCTTATCGGCGCAACGGTAATCAGCACCTCCGCGATCGCTCACGACTTCACCTTGGAATCGGCGGTGCGTTATGCCCGCGAGCATAATCCCGAACTGGCGGCTGCGCGGCTGCGCATTGAGGAGGCCCAGGGTCGCCACACCAATGCGGGGCGGCTGATGAACCCCGAGCTGCAAGTGGGTGCATCGCGCATGCCAGGCAGCAGCGAAGGCAGACTGGGGCTGGCCTTCATGCAAAAATTTCCTGTCACGCACCGGCTGCGATTGGAGAAGTCCATCTCCGCCGCTGAGCTGGCCGCGGCTGAAGAGGAAGTGAAGAATGAGGAACGCAAGCTCGGGGCCGAAGTGCGCACGTTGGCGGTGAAGCTGCTGTACACTGATGCGGTACGCGAGCTGACGGAGAAGCAGATCGCCAACAGCACTAATCTCGCCGCCATCGCCACGGGGCGCACGGCAGCAGGGGAGGGGAATTCCACGGAAGTGGCGCGCATGGAACTGGAAGCGGGCGAGTTGCACTTAAACAACTTAAAGCTCGATACGGAAGTCGCCGAAATGACCGGCATGCTGCGCCCCATGCTCGGTCTTTTGCCAGAGGAGCCAGTGCATTTTACGGGCGGTCTCATGGGCGCCGTTTCATTGCCAGTCGCGAATGCTGACCCGCAAAATCGCGCCGATTATCGCGCCGCCGGTCACATGGAAACGGCTGCAAGGCATGGCGTGAACCTCGAGCACGCCAAGAAATACGATGACATTTCCGTGGGTGCGATGGTGGAGGGCGAGCGGGTGATGGACGAGCCCGCCGGCATTCAGCGACGCAACATGGTTGGCGTACAGATCAGCATCCCTCTTCCTCTCTGGAATCGCAATCAAGGCAAGGTGCAGGAAGCCACGGCTACAGCCACACGTGCGCAAAAGGAGAAGGAGGCTCTGGCTCTCAATATTCAAGCGGAAGCTTCCACCGCTCGCTCCCAGATGGCAGCCTTTGCTCGGGTAGCAAAGCAAACCCAGGATGTTTTGATCCCGAAAAGCACTGAGATCGAAGAGCGGCTGCGCGAGCAGTACCGCCAGGGACACGCCACTTTGGAAGACCTACTCCGCGCCCGCGACAAGCACCTCCAATTGGAGCGTGAGTACCTCGACTCTCAACGCGACTACTACCTCGCTCGGGCGAAATGGTTGGCAGCAGCAGGGAAGTAAATTACTAAAATTATAGTAATTATTATTTATGTATTGAAAAGGGCGGTGAGGTACATTACATTTTGCTAATCCTAACTGTC
>JAQGPI010000510.1 GCA_028293175.1 Verrucomicrobiaceae bacterium
GGAATGGATGTCCATAGCGGTTGCAAGATTGAATCTAGTTTAACGCCGTCACACAACCCTTTTCATCAGGGCGGCGCAAGGATTCGCAAGAACGGTTGATCGTCCTCAGTTTCCGGCCCACGGTCCCTCCTATGGACCGCCCCGCCGCCATCGCCCAGATTCAGGAAGCCACCAAACAAATCGCGCTCCAGTTCATGAAGATCCATCCCGCGCTAGGCAAGCTGGGCGACGCAGAAACCCAGGGCGACTGCCTCAAGGCAATGCACGAAATGACCGTGCATCTGGAAGTTGTCAAAAAGAAGCTGATTAAGCTTCAGCAGCGCGATGACAGCGCGGAGCTGTAGGGGAAATCAAAAGGGCGATTCGCCAGCCAGGCACCGTCTGTGAACAGATGTGCAGAACAAACACTGGTTTTGTTCCGCACTGCCCCTATGCTGATCTCCGCCCAAATTTTTCATGGCCGAGCCCCAGCCCATTAACGTGATCAACCTGCCGCCCGGTGCTGCCGAGGCCGCAGCGGCTCCGTCTGCGCCGTTTTCTCTCGTTAATCCAGCGCCCTTCAAGAAGAGACGGGATGAGCCGACTACGGAGGAGTTGCTGGCCAACATCAACCGCTCGCTGCCTTTCAGCGATGAAGCGGAAAAGGGCGTGCTGAGCTGCCTGCTTCAGGACCCAGCAGAACGCCTGAGCGAATGCCGCGTGCAGGTGCCGCCGGAGTGCTTCTACCATGTGGCGAATCGTACAGTGTATGAACTTTTAATGGAGTTCTATGACCGGGGTACACCGCTGGAAATCGCCACACTCATCCACGCCCTGCGGGAGAAGAGCCTGATCGACAAGGTCGGCGGTGCGGCGGCCATTTCGGAGCTCTACACCTTCGTCGCCGTCTCCGCGCACTACCCCTTCTACAAGAAGGTGCTGCTCGACAAGCATGTGCTGCGGCAGATGATCCACGCCTGCTCGCTCAACATTCACTATGCCTATGAGCATGGGCGTCAGCATATCGATGAGGATGTGGAGGGCACGATCGACAAGGCGGAGCAGCGTGTGCTCGCGGTGCGCGAAGGCGCGAAGTCTTCGGATGGCATTCGCGACCTCGGTGACCACGTGATGGATGCGATTGACGACATCGAAAAGATGCTAGCCAATCCAGGGCAGTTGCGCGGTCTGTCCAGCGGCTATTCCAAGCTGGACAAGCTGTGTGCCGGTCTTCAGGGCAGTGAAATGTTTGTCATCGCCGCTCGTCCTTCCATGGGCAAGACCTCTCTCGCGATGAACATCGTGGAGCACATCGCGGTGGATCAGCAGGCACCCTGCGCCGTGTTCAGCCTGGAAATGAGCGCCGCCATGCTCGTGCGTCGTCTTCTTGTGGCCCGTGCGCGCATGAGCATGTCGGATTTGCAGAGCGGCCTCATGAAGCGGGAGGACCAGATCCGCCTGACCAATGCGGCGCGCGAACTGGCCTCGACCAAGATCTTCATCGACGATACCCCGGGCATCGACATCATGGAACTACGCGCCAAGGCCCGGCGCCTGCACAAGCAGCACGGCATCAAGATGATCATGATCGATTATCTTCAGCTTCTCACTTCCAGTTCCCGTCGTGCGAAAGACAATCGCCAGATCGAAATCGCGGAAATTTCCGCCGGTATCAAAGGCATCGCTAAGGAATTGAACATTCCCGTCGTGGTGCTGGCCCAGCTCAATCGTGCGGTGGAAGGCCGTCGCGGTCAGCGCCCCATGCTCAGCGACTTGCGTGAATCCGGCTCCATCGAGCAGGATGCTGACATGGTGGGCCTGCTCACCCGTATGGACTATGCGGGCAGCAAGCAGACGGATGATGATGATAAGCGCGGCGGCAAGGGCGGTCGGGACAAGGATGCCAAGACGCCCGAGCAAGAAGCTGAAGACGCCGAGCGCAACAAGGGCAAGGCGGTGCTTATCATTGCCAAGAACCGTAACGGCCCGACTGACGACGTCCATCTCACCTTCATCGGCCACTCCATGCGCTTTGTGGAGCGCGAGCCGGATGATATGGAGCGCGACGAGTAGCCGGTATCACGCTAAGGGGCGGGTTTGCGGATCGTCGTTTTGGAGTCGGCGGTGTCGATTTCTGCGAGCCAATGCTGAACGAAGAACCGCTTCTCTTTGGGCAGGAACGAATCTGCCGTGCCGATGATGGGCCGCAGTGCCGTGGACATCTGCAAGGTGACCACCACAAAGATCGACATCCACACCTTGATATAGCCCGGGCTGAGCATTCCCTGCAAATGCGTGGCGGCAATCAGCAGTCGCAGACCAAAGATCAGGGAGATGAGCCAGAAGGCGAGGGCAAGGAAGCCAACGAAGGGCACGGATTCCGTTGATTGTGAAAACACCCAGATGACGGGAGCGAAGCCTAGCAGCAGCAGGCCCGTCAGAGCGATGGCAGCAAACAACATGCTCATCACGTTGCTTAGCTTGCCGTGCACCCCGCCCAAGGCGCTGAAAATGTACAAGCTGGGCAGGCAGATCAAAACGGCTGCCAGCGTGCCACCCGTTACTTTCAGTGGTGCGGCCCAGAGCTGAACGCTGCCGGAAAAAGTGCCCAACAGGAGGCCGAAGACCACAAGGCTTGCCATGCCAGAGAGAATCAAGATCAGGTTCACTCCAGCGGTGCCATCGATGAAGGCCCGGATGAGCCGCCCCGGGCGTTTCAAGAGATGGTCGATGACGTTGCCTATAGTGACGGGGCCTTCCATAGAGGTCATGCTCCAGCGATCAATGGCTGGCGAGGTGGGGACATTGGGTGGCAGAGGCGGCGGCGGTGTGGGTGTCGGTTCTGTGTTCATAGGAAAATTATCGGCGAATGGTTGCCGGCTTCTGCCGCCTGCGATTCCGCAGCAGTTCAAACAGGAGGAGAAAAGGCGCGAAGATCATCAACAGCACAGTGAAGAAGGTGAGGAACTGCGCGCCTAATGCGCCACGAAGCATGAACCAGACGGCCTCATAGAAATTGCCCTGGAAAGGATTCGGGCGCAGGAACTCCACCTTGAGCCCGGGATTGCCAAAGAAGGGCCGCAGCACATAAGACAACTGAGCGCCCACAAACAGGTTGCCCGCCAGCCATGCGACGAAGGTGCGTTTTCCTACCACAGCGTCTCCGGCAAAGGTCTGCAGCAGGCGCAGCAATTTGAAGTTCGATACGATCCCTGCCGCCGCGATCACCGCGGTGTGGGTGAGCAAGATCATGCGGTATGAAGCCTCGCTGTCCGGTGAATCTGGCGATGGCGAATCTAGCACCATGCCGATGACAATGGGGCTGAGGGAGCCCACCATGAGGCCGAAGATGGCGAAGCACATCAGGCAGGCCATGAGTGTCTGCCTGAACGACAGGCCAGAACCAAAAATCTGCGCGAACAGGCCATTGATCAGCCCATTCACCAGCAGTGTGAAGAAGACCAGCAGGGGCATTTTCACCGCCACAAAAACGCCGAGCAACGGCGCCCGCCAGAGCCCGATGGCAAAGCCATACATGCCGCAGCCAATGACGATGGCGATGATGTAGGGAAGCAGCAGTTTCAACGTCACCGGCTTTCTCAATTCACCTCCCAGCGCAGCCGTATCTCCGCGAAGAAGAGTGATAAGAGGGAGGTGCATGCTCATTACTTTGTGCGCCAAAGTTACCGGCGCAACAGGAACTTTGCGTCACAAAGCAATATTGTTTACGACGCCTCCCTGGTGTCGCATGCACGCACTCCGGTCATCACATGCGAATAACAGATGAGCGGCCACGATCACTCTGTGATACAACCCCTCTACAAACTCAAACCCCCAAGAGAATATGACAAAACTCGAATTCAAAGGCAGCTGGAATGAAACCAAAGGCAAGCTCAAGCAGAAGTATGCCGAGCTGACGGATGACGATCTTTTGTTCTCCGAAGGCAAGGACGACGAGCTGCTGGGCCGCCTTCAGACCAAGCTTGGTCAGACCAAGGAAGAAGTCCGCAAGGCCATCGCCGAGCTGTAGCCTTCTGCCCCCCTTCGTATTAACCTTTAACCTTTAAGGATATGCTGTACTACACTATCGTTTTTCTCATCGTAGCCCTCGTGGCCGGTGTGCTTGGCTTTACAGGCCTGGCTGGGACGGCGGCGTGGATCGCTCACACCCTGTTTGTGATCTTCCTCATACTCTTTGTAGTGTCTCTCATCACCGGACGCCGTTCCGTTTAAATTCAGTTCCCCCATTCAGATCCTCTCATGAAAAACAACGTTCTTTTCGGTGTCATTCTAATCATTATTGGCGGCGTGCTGCTAGTTTACCAGGGCTTCTCGTTCACGCACCGGGAGAAGGTGCTCGACATAGGACCTATCACGGCCACCGCAGACAAGACCGAGACAGTGCCTATTCCGCCGATTATCGGCTGGCTGGCGGTTGGTGGCGGGGCAGTACTGCTCGTGAGCGGTCTGCGTTCCAAGAACTGACCTAACCGATGGTGCCCTGGCGGATGAGGCGGTGACAAACGCCGCCCCTCCGCCTTGTGTCCTATAGTGTAATATTAATTATTGAAGCCCATGAACGATTGCGATCAAGCCCCGACCCGTGAAGAAATGGTAAAGCTGCTCAATGAAGACCTGGCACGCGAGTATCAGGCCATTATTTCCTATATCATCTACAGCCAGACGATAAAGGGAGCGGCCTACACTGCGATTGCGGATGAGCTGAAGAAGCACGCTGGCGAAGAACTGAGCCATGCTTTGCAAATCGCCAAGCAAATCGATTACTTCAACGGCACGCCGGTCACGCAGCCCAAGGAAGTCCGAACTTCCGACAAGGCAGAGGACATGCTGCGCTTTGATCTGGAGAATGAAAGAGTGACCATCGAAGCTTACCGTCAGCGCATTCGTCAGGCGGAAGCGATGGGCGAGTACGGGCTGAGCGAAGTGCTGCGCAAGATCATTGCGCAAGAGCAGGAGCACCTCATGGATCTGGCTGATGCCCTGGGCATCGACACTCCGGCGATTGGCGCTTGATAGCAGTGGTGGGAAGCTTCAGGCTGCGCGCTGAATGTTGCGTTTCCTGATTGTCCGAATCATGCAGGGCATCGCTGTTGTTACGGCGGTGCTCGTCATTACTTTTGGGCTGATGAAGGCGGCTCCAGGTGGGCCTTTCAAGACGGAGAAGGATGTGCCCGCGCATGTGCGGGCGAATCTGGAGGCCTATTATGGGCTGGACAAACCGTGGTACACTCAGTTGGGCCACCATTTGCGGAATTTTGCGACGCTGAACCTCCCGGACTCCTATCGGTTCAAAGGCCGTGGGGTGGGCGAGATCATTGCGGAAAGCTTTCCTGTCTCCGCTAAAGTGGGCTCGGCGGCGTTAGCGATTTCATTGCTGCTGGGCGTGCCCGCTGGTGCCATAGCCGGTTTGAGACCGTTTTCCATTGAGGACCGGCTGGCCATGGGCGCCGCAACGCTGGGCGTGTGCATGCCCAGCTTGGTTTTGGGCCCTATTGTCGCGATGGTCTTCGGGCTGAAACTCAACTGGTTCAACGTGGGCGGATGGACCAGCTCAGATGACTGGGTGCTGCCCTCCCTCACCCTCGGCCTGATCTACAGCGCCTACGTGGCAAGGCTGGTGCGTGGGGGCCTGCGCGAGGTGCTGGTGCAGGATTTCATTCGCACGGCAAGAGCAAAAGGAGCGGGGGAGGCGGCCATTGTGATGCGTCACGCATTGAAGCTGGCATGCATGCCCCTGCTCAATTACCTGGGGCCTGTGGCGGCGGGATTGCTCACGGGTTCGTTTGTGGTCGAAACGGTGTTTTATCTTCCAGGCCTGGGTCAGCATTATGTGAGTGCGGCGGTGAATCACGACTACACACTGGCGATGGCGGTGGGTGCTTTTTACGCGGCGCTCATCTGCCTTTTCAACCTGCTGGTGGATGTGTTGCAGGCGTTTTTGAACCCCCGCATTGGCTTCAAATGACGAGCCATCCGCAGCATCATTCGGAATCGCCGTGGCAGGCAGCATGGCGGCGTTTCTTCTCCCGCCGCACTACAATCGCTGCGCTCATGGGTTTCGTCTTGGTGTTGCTGTTGTGTCTGTTGGGGCCCTATGCATCGCCGTATTCGGAGACGGTGCAGGACCTTCAGCTTGCTGCTTCAACACCCTCGTGGAAACACTGGCTGGGTACGGACAGCCTTGGCAGGGATGTTCTCACCCGCGTCTTGTTTGGGGGGCGAATTTCATTGCAGGTGGGCATCGCGGCGACCCTGGTGGCTTCTTTCATCGGCGTCACTTATGGGATGGTAGCGGGCCTGATTGGCGGGCGGACGGATGCTATCATGATGCGCATTGTGGACATCCTCTATGCCTTTCCTTTCATGACTTTTGTGATCCTGCTCACGACGATGTTTGAGCAGAGCCTCACCCTGATTTTCGTGGCTATCGGCGCCGTCGAATGGCTGACGATGGCGCGGGTGGTGCGAGGTCAGGTATTAGCTTTGAAGAGGCAGGAGTTTATCACGGCGGCCCGAGGTTTCGGCACCGGCTTCGGTCATATTTTGGGGAGGCATTTGCTGCCCAATGTGATCGGCATTGTTATTATTTATGGCAGCCTGACGGTGCCAGGGGTGATGATGTTCGAGGCCACGTTGAGCTTCCTAGGGCTCGGTATCCAGCCGCCCTTTGCCTCCTGGGGCGTGCTGATTTCAGAGGGCGCAGCCGGGATACGATCGTATCCTTGGCTGCTGCTCGGGCCAGCGGCCTTCTTCTGTAGCACGCTGCTGTTTCTCAACACCCTGGGCGACAGCTTGCGCGATGCACTTGATCCGAGGGAGGTGAGTTAGAACGACATGCTGCCGCCGACGTTGGCTTCCCAGAAGCCGGAGCCGGAGCTGGCACCGCGGCCATCGGAATCATAGCGGAGCTCGCCGAACAGCATGGTGCTGTCGTTGATCCAGTACTCCAACCCCACGGAGGCATCCCAACCGGCCATTTTATCGTCGAAGGCATAGTAGGTGCCGAACTGCGCGAAAGCAGTCCACTTCTCGCTGAGATGCTTACGCAACTTGATTTCCACGCCCTGACGGTTGGTTTCTGGATCGATAAGGTCATCAAAGACTTCGCGGCCAAAGTCACCCGCCACCGCACGGCGCACTTCTTCGCTGCTTCCCAACGCGCGGCGCACCTGGGTTTCTGGCACTTCCGCACGGCGGACTTGGTCGCGAATGGCGCGGGGCAGGGCACCACCGGCTTGGAACTTGCGGTACTCGCCGTGATAGCCGAACAGGATTTCTGGGCGGCTGCGGGTTTCTGTTTGAACCACGTAGTCCAGGGAGGCCTCGACACCATAGCCGTGGCCGATCTTGCTGCCGCCAACGTTGACCCACTGGTAGTAAGAGTCCAGATCCAGCATCACGCGCTCGGCAATCGGTCCTGCGACCTTGAATTCGACACGGTTCTCGCGGCCATTGAGCGCCTGCAAGGTGGTGCTGTCTGTTGCACGGCCGTTGCCTTCAAACCCAAGCGACCAGCCTAGCGATTGCAGCGCCGTTTTGCCGATGCGAGCGCCGTAGAGGACATTGTCCTTGCTGCCGCCAAGAGTCGCCTCGGCAAAGTAGCCGTTGTCAAAACGGCGAGTGGCTGTGATGCCTCCCTCGTAGCGGGTGTCACTGCGATTGCCGAAGGTGTTGGTGCGGTCCAGCTTGGTGAAGTCGCTACGAGTAAAGGCGGTGAAGCGCCAGTCGCCATACCAGCGGCTGCTGAATTTGGTCTCATTGGAAAACACGCTGCCTTCGCTGGAGTGATCGTAGTGGCTTTCCGAACGCAGGGTGGGGCGGAACAGAGCAAGAAGTTCACGCCGGTCGAAGCGGGCCTCCCACTGGTCATCCAGATCATAGCCTGGATTGTGCAGCACCTGGCTATAGGCACCATAGGCTTCCTCCCAGCGCCCGGTTTCAGCCAGGGCTGAGGCGAGCGAAATCTGGCCCACGAAGACTCCGTCAGTATCCTGCGCCTTGAGCTGGGTAAGGCTATCCCGTGCGTAGGTGTTCTGATTATACGCAAGGGCAACTTCAGCGTCGAACACACGAATTTCGATGCGATCCGGTGCGATCAACTCGGATTCCCGCAAAATACTGAGCGCGCGTGAGCGGTTGCCGTCCTGGAGAGCCTTGTCGCCTTGATCCAAAAGTTCCGCCACGCGGATGTCGAGAATCTTGGCGTGGGCGTCCCTGCGGGTCTGTTCGTCGTAGCGGGTGTCGTTAACGATTGCCAATGTGGCAGAGCGGGCGAGGCCGTACTCTTTCCGCTCCAAGTACACGTCGGCAATCACATCTTGCTGGGTAAACAAAACGTGTTCTTTATCCGCTTTGCGTTTCCGCGCATAGAGCAATTCCAGCGCTTCCTGCGACTTGCCTGTCTTGGCAAGATACATGGCCTTGTAGCCCAGCACGTCATCATGGGTGTGATAGTCGCGCTCCAGTTGCTGAAGGATGGCCTTGGCTTCAGCATAATGGCCCTTGTCGAGCGCTGAGGTGCCGCTTTCGATCAGCCTGCCCACCTGAATTTCCAAAATCATGTTTTCCGCCTCGATCTTGGAACTGGCGTCGAGATCAGGGGCCTGCTGAATCTCCCTGAAAGTAGCGACGGCGCGATCATAGCGCTTTGAGGCATAGTAGGCGTAAGCAAGGTCATCAAGGTAGGGCCACGTCCCCTGCCCATGGTACTTCGCCCGCATTCCGAGGAGCATGCTGATCGTTTCATCGTAGTGCCTCGCTTGGGTAAGCGCTTCAATGCGGAAGCTTGTCACGTCTTCGTCGCCCGGCGCTTCGGCATAAAGCCGGGCCGAGGCCTTGGCTATCTCTTCGGGATCACCGCCGTTAGCTCGGCGGATGTTGGCGATGCGCTTCTTGGTGCCCAAGCCGGCAAGAGCTCTTTCCGCTTCTGAACGGGATTCAGAACTGAAGGTCGGATCGGCGATCACGGCTTTATAGGCCGCTTCTGACTGATCCAGCCTGCCCATTTCAGCATAGCCAAAGGCGAGGTCATCCAGGAAAGGGAAGGCCTTGTCCTTAAACTGATTTTTGCGCAGCGCTTCCAGCAGGGCCACACCTTGTTCCGCATGGCCGCCTTCCAGCAGGCTGCCAGCGTGCAGGCCGATGCCGTCCACATCCTCCACCGCCTGTCCGGCTAGCACCTTCTTGCTCAGGGCTTGCAGGTAACCGGCGTCGCGGGTCACTTCCTTCGGGTCAATGTCATCCCGCACACGCAAGGCCTCGGCGTTCTTGGGATCGCGGCGCAAAATGGTTCGCACCAGTGCGTCCATCATGCCCGTGTTGTCGAGCTTTTCATACACCAGCAGCAGTTCCTCCAGCTTCTCGATGGGCATGGCGTTCAGGCTGTGCAGCACGCGCGAATCCTGCTCCTTCACGGGCGTGGGCTTCTGCACCTCGTTGCCGTCCACATCCTTGGGCTCGGGCCCGGTTTTGCGATCGGCAGCCTGCTGGGCGGCAGCGGGAAAGACCGTCACCAGAGTAAGGGCGAGGGCGGCAAAAAGTGTCGCTTTCATGATCGTGTTTGTGGGAGGCGCTAAGGCTGATGGGCGAGGGGAGGGTGCGATGAAGTCTGCTGGGCCGTTTTGATCGGGCCACCGCCGGCGATCAGGTCAATGGAAGCGCTGTAAGCATTGCGGGCATCCTCTTCACGGCCCAGCAATTCATACACGTCGCCCAGGAACACATGGTCGTCCGAGCTCACGTGTTGCTTTAGGGAGATGTGGCGCTCCATCAGGCCTGCGGCTTCTTCATAGCCGCCAAGAGTGAAGCGAGCCATGGCATGCAGGCGGCCTGTCGATGGAGTGATCGGTACGCTGGCAAAGAGGTTTTCGGAACGCTCGGTATCGCCGCAGAGAGCCGTCAGCACGGCGAAATCCAGACGCTGGCTAGGAGGAAGGTCGAAGCGCTTGTCGAGATCGGTGCCGAGGAAGGCGAGAACTTCGCGCTGGTCTGGGAGATCGGGCGCAAGATCAAGGATGCGGCTGATGCCTTCAAAGCTGTGCTTCACGCTGTCGTGCTTGAGCACGGCCCAGGCATTTTGCTGCTGATCGTCCTTCAGCCACAAGTCAGCCAGGGCGACGCGAATAGCGGCGCTGTCAGGCAGGCGGGCAAGACCTTGCTCGATCTCCTTGATGGCGTTCTCAGAGTTGGGCAGATAGGTGGCGGTTTCGGCCATGTCGAGATACGGCTCGACCGCGGGCGGATGGGTGGCCTTGGCGGCGAGCGTCTGGGCTCTAAACAAGTCCACCGGATGGTCCTCTGATTCAGCGATCAGGGCGTAATTTTCGAGTGTGTAGTGGTCATGATCTTCTTCGCGCAGGCGGCTGTAGAGGGCCAGAGCCTCGTCGAATTTCTGGGCGCGGATGCAGTTCTCAGCGAGCTTCTTGATGGCGGGCACATCATTGGGGTGGCGCGCTACCAGCTCCTTGAGGGAGGCCATGCTGGCGTCTTCATCGCCCATGTCTTCGAGCAAGGAAGCGAGGTCAAAATGTGCCTCGCGATCATTGGGATGCAAGGCCAGCCATTGCTCGTACAAAGGACGTGCCTCCGTATCGCGACCCAGGCTCGCCAGGAGATCGGCCTGCACGAACTGCAACTGCGGGCGCTGCGGCTGCGGCCCCAGTTCCACCAGCAGGTCCGCCAATTCCTGGCCTCCGCCGAGGTAATCCCACAGGGCTACGCAACGATCCAAGGACTCCATGTTGTCGAGGGCCGCCAGACGGCAGTGCTGGTTGAAGCTTAGCTCGAAATCTGAATTCCAGTCTGCAAAGAGTGCGAGCTGGGCCATCCACTTTTGATACTCTGCCAGAGCCATCTTCTCTTGGGGGGACTTCCGGTGCAGTTCCTTGATCGACAGGGCGGATTCCGGCATCGAAGCGACCTTGCGCTGCAACCAGGGCAGGAACTCGCGGGTCTTGCCAGCCTTGGTGGCGCAGGAGGACGCCCGGCTCATCAGTTCGGCGGAGGGGTTTTGGCCGTGAGGAACTTCCTTCAATTCATCCTGGCAGATTTCGAAGGCCAGCCCCGGAACACCGCCCTCCAGCGCGATGGTGCTGTCGAGGGTGCGCAGCTTTGTGAGGTCTTCCTTTGCAAGCGAAGCGGCATGGCCTTTGAGCCATTCATGCAGACGTATGGCACCCGTTTTGGCCTGTGACGACCAGCGATAGGCCTGCGCCATATCCGTGGCTGTCTGGGCTCCTGCTTCCGGCAACCGGGCGGCACGATCAAGGATCACGGCCGCGAGTTCAGGCTGCTGGAGAGCGAGGGCGTTCCTGGAGAGCAGTGTGGCCACCTCAAGGAACTGCCGGCCCGACATGCGCTCTGAATGGTAAGTGACGAGCTGCCAAGCCTCCCCCGGCTTGATCACATCCACATAACGCACGCCTGCCAGGACCAGACCGTGGATGATCTGATCATAAACGGGCGGGCGGCTGCTGACGAAGATCATGCCCAACTGCTCGCGCGGGGTAAGACGAAGCAATTGAGACAGTGTAGCAATCTGATCAGGCGTGAGGGAGTGCAGCAGGGAACTGTCGATGTTGCTGCCCTTGCCGATCTCTGAATTCAGAATGACGGCCAGATTCTCATACTGCTGGTCCAGCATCAGGCGCTCGACCATCTCCGAGCTGCTGGGCACCAGCCAGTACGACGCACCCAGGCAGGCCAGCAAAGTGACCAGCAGGGCGCGCACAGGGAGCACCTGGGGCGGAGTATCGTCAACGTAGCAGGGCATAACGGGAGCGATTGGCGTCGAGCGTCACACGAGCGGCGGCGGGAAGGGAAACATGCAGGTGGCCGCGGTCGTCAGCGGTCAGTTTGGTGGGCGCGTCATTGATGACCAAATCACAAACGGCGCGGGCAGGCAGGCCGCCGAACTCGACGGTGCAGGGAACCAGGCCGTGAACGCTGAAAACAGCGGTCCAGGCGGCCAGCGAGGAAAATTCGATTTCAGCATCCGAAGAGACCATGAAGAGGCGGGCATTGGCAGGCGGCCGGGGTTCGGGCTGGGCAGCTTTGAGTTTCAGCTCGATGCGCTGGTCACCATTGGTGTGAACATAGAGGCTGCCCTGGAACTCGTTCCAACCAGTGACGCCACGGCATTGCTCCATGTCGGGATGGCCGAGCCCTGCGGGGAGGCGGAAGGTGCGCGAATAGCCCGCATTGGTGAGCAGCCAGTGCTGCGGGCCTATACTATACACGCGGGTACGGTAGGAGTCCTTGGCAATGAGAGCAAAATCATGCGCTGTAACCGGGTGCAGCGGCTGCTCCAGGCACCACCGATGCACCTTTTCCAGTGCCCGCACGGAACTGAGGCAGGTAGCGCTGTAAAAGTGGTAGTACACATTCACCGGCTTTAGGCGGCGCGGGGATTCCGTGCGCTCGAAGGTGTCGATCACATCGGCATAGCCGCCATAGAAGGGGCCGTTCCAGCCATTGGCATACATGAACTCGTTCTGGTTGGCGGCATTGATCTGGAGCTCGTCGCCCCACTGCATCACACGGGGTGCGATGCCTGCGATGCCGGGGTACAGGCGGCCCACGATGGTGTTGCCGCCGTTCATGTTCTCCAGTCCCATTTCGCGCACCATCTTCAGTGCGCTTTCGCCCGGACGGCAGTTGCCCGACCAGAGCAGAAGCTCCACCGGCTTGTTTTTTGGTGCCAGCTCCCGGTTGATGTAGTCGATGGAACCGCGGATCTCGCGCTCGATGTCCACCTTTGGGTAATGGGCCTCAGGTTTGAGCGGCATGTTAGCCTCGGTGTAAATGCCGGGATTGGGATCATTAGGGTCCCACTGGTAAGGATGCGAAAAGGAATGGGATGCCACCTGGACCTGGGGCATGGCGAAGATAGAGCGGGCGGTTTCCACCAGCTTGGACTTCCATTCATCTTCCACGCCTTCAGCGAGGGCGGTGATGTCAGCTTCCACCACTGAAACCGTTACCGGGATGGGGAACGCCTTGAGCACGCGGTCACGGACGACTTCGCCGCAGAGCGGATGGTTGCGGAAGTCGGTAAGAGAGGCAAAGCCATCGCCGTCGATATGCGAATAGAACAAGCGGGTGCCGTCACGAGTGGTGACGTCCGGCACAGGGAAAGCACTGGCGCGGCCAAGCAGCTCGCCCAGCATTTTGTAAGGATCCACATAGAACAGGGAGCTGTCCTGAGAGGCGCGAAGGATAATGTAAGGCTCCATCCACATCCCGCCCCATGGAGCGAGGAACACAGGATCATAGCGTACGGGACGATCCGCATCGGTAGCCGTCAGCGACATTAGCACCCGCGAGTTGGCCGGCGCCTGAAGGTCGTGTAACTCGTTCACCTTCGGCTTCGGAGTTGATTCGGCATGCATGAACTCCAGATCGGTATGCGTAAAGACGGGATCTTTGGCCTGGGGCTTGGCGGCGAGTGTGCCGCCGATGCCAAAGGCGTCTTGGAAAACCCGCAGAGCATCGTCACTAGCAAAAGGCAGCGAGCCGGTGAACAAAATTGGCACGTTTGCATCTTTGGTCCGGATCAGCCATTCAGCCGTCGCAAGCTCGCGTTCGCCAGGGATTTGCAGTTCAGCATCCATGAGCACGGCAGCATAACGGACGGCCATTTGCTCTGGGAGCGGTGTCTTGGCCACATTCAGGTAATCACACTCGTAGCCCAGCCATTCGAGCGGGGTCTGAAACAACTCGCTGGTCATCGTGTCGATCGGCAGCACATCGGGCTTCTCGGCTTCCTGGGGATTCCAGCCGTACACGATCAGCACTCGTCGAGGGCGTTCTTTAAGAGGTGCAAGGGCGATGCCGGAGAGATCGGGAGTGGTGATGAAGGGGATGGCCTTCATTTCCGCCAGATGAGCGGCTAGCTTGTCCGGTGCCTCATCTGCAAATGCCACGGCGAGAACCGTTGCACCGCGTTCGACGGCAGCACGTATGAGTTCGTCCTTGGAAGCCATTTCGCTTGCAGGACCTTCCAGATACAGGCCTGCCCTCGGAATTTTGAGCTTTTCGAACAATGTCTCGTCGCGCAGGAAAAGCGGCTTGTCTGGGCGGGCCTTGTGCAGAGCTTGCACGTATTCGCTCATGTGGGGGCCAGAGCCTTCAACGACCCAGCCATCGAATCCCTTGGCGAGAGCCGCCATGGCGATTTCACGAATCGCGAAGCTCTGCCATTTAGGGGATTCCGTATCAAACCGCGGCGTGCTGCTGTTTCGGCCCGCGATCACCGACAACTCAATGGCTCCAGCGCTTTCAATAATGGCCGCTGATTCCGCGAGCAAGGGGCGGATTCGAGCAAGGCGCAGCAAGCCTTTCCGAGCGGGAGCCTGGGATAACTCGGCGGCGGCGGGCAATACGCAGATATCATAGGCAGCCATATCTGCTGCGGTAGGCTTAAGCGACTGGCTCACCCAAAGGCGCTTCGCTTGTGACTCCGCAGACTCTCCGCTTGCCGCGAACCCGTTTAAGACCACGAGGAGGAGAAGATAGACTACGAACGAACTCTGTCTTCCATAGACATAGACCCCTTTCCCGGGGGGGGCAGCAGAGCAAATATATGGATGGGAGAAGGCCAAAACAGGGGAAAGTTAAAGACGGCCAATTCTCAATGCTGCGCATGCAGAGATGAGAAAGGCCTCACAAATGCAATTTTAGGCACCTCAGATAACATGTCTAGAACAATCTGAAAAATGCTAATGATTATACATTACCTCATAATTTAGGTGCTTTAAACCTTCGCCATCTGTGGAATGTAAAGAGAAGTGTGCGGATAGAGGGCATATCGTTAAGTCGCGGCTGTTCGATTGCGCGTGACTTGGGTGAATGCATTGTGCATACTTAGGGGTGATGGCTTCGCCCTTTCTTCTCCGTCTCTCCTTCTTATCGTCGCTGCTGACCGGTATCGCGCTGCTTGTTCCGCCCACTTCCCCTTGTTTTGCGGCTGATGCCCCGACTGCCGAAAAGAAGGGCGATGAGGTGGCGGTGGACAAGAAAAATGAGAAGCCGGGCGATTGGCTGGTGCTTCCATCCGATGGAACTCCATGGACGCATGAAGGAACTGGTTTGAGATATCCTCAGATCATGGGCAGTTTTCGCCTCCGGCTGGGCTTCCGCGACAAACGTGATGAAGCGGGGATAGCCATCAGCTATGTGCATGAGAGCAAAAACATCAAAGGCGACGTGGTAATCTTTCCCTGCCCGAAGGATCTCAACAAGGAGAAGGATGTGATGGCTTACCTGCGTGGAGAGCACGAGAAGCTAGTGAAGGAGCTAAAGGCTGTATCGAAGGAGCTGGGATACGCTGAGCTGAGCCATACGGAAGTCGAAGAGCGGGCCGTGAACCTTTGGGAAGGCAACCTGCCGCTGACGGTGCAGAGTTTTGAATTTGGTCCGTCCATCAATAACGACGAACTGACGAAGCCGAACACCAGCCAGTGGTTTGGCCTGGCGTTGTACCAGGATCACTTCGTGCAAATGAGCATTGTGCGACCCAGCGTGAGCGGCAAGGAAGGCGAAGGCCTGCGCGATGAACTGGTGAGGCTTTTCCTCCAGTGCATCCGGGAACCGTCTGTGACTCCAGAGATGCTCAAGCTGTGCCGCTCTTATGTGAAAGACCCTCTCACCAAGGAAGGGCGGGGGGCGGCGGATGCCCTTTTCCAGTATTCAAAGGCGAGCCCGGTTTTTAAAATCGTTTTTCCAGGAGAGGTTCTGACTCCTGCGATCGAGACGGCTGCCAAGGCAGACAAGGAATCGGCTTCTGATCTTTTGCGGGCTTTCATCGTGGGATCTGGAGTGGTGGCGCTGCAAAATGGCACCGCTGACCAATCCTTGGAAGAAGGGTCCCGAATCATGGGGCACGTGTACGAAGAGCTCAAAAAGCAGAATGCCCAGGTCAAATCCGAGCTGATGGAGGAGCTGCTGCCTGAAGTGGCAAAGCAGCGCGCTGCCATGTTTCTGCGGGAAAAGATGGCGAAGGAATCCGCCGACAAGTGAAGATGCTGGAATGATGCTTGGAAGCGGGTGGGTTGA
>JAQGPI010000540.1 GCA_028293175.1 Verrucomicrobiaceae bacterium
GCCCGCAAATCGGGGGACCAGCGCGATCTGTGGCTGGAGCGGCTGCTGCGCGGCTATCTTGTCGTCGTGGTGGCGGCGGGCATCCTCGGCGCCTTGTGGTGGTGGCTGCATGAGGGCGATCTGAGCAAGGCGGTGCAGGTGATGATTTCAGTGTTCGTGGTGTCCTGTCCTTGTGCCCTGGGCGTTGCCGCTCCTCTTGCCGATGACATTGCGGCCTCCCGAGCGGAGCGGTTGGGCGTGTTTGTCCGCTCGCTGGGACTGTGGAAGAAACTCGGTAGGGTGCGGGCGGTGATCTTTGACAAGACTGGCACGCTGACGCTGGAGAACCCCGCATTGACCAGTGCGGAGGCGCTGACGGCCCTGGATATCGAAGCCCGCGAGGCCTTGCGCCACCTGATCAGTGGCAACCTGCATCCCGTGAGCCGCAGCCTTTTTGATGCGATGGGGCCGGGGAAAGACCAGTATGCACCGCTACGGGTAGATGAAGAGCCGGGGTTTGGATTGAGCTTCACGGACCCCCAGGAATGCACCTGGACGTTAGGTCGTCCGGGTTGGAACGGCAAAGCGGAGGGTGCGGATGCGGTGCTCTCGTGCAATGGCGAGCTAGTGGCGGGCTTCTGTTTCAGCGACCAGCTCCGCAGTGAATCCATCAGCGAGGTGGAGCGGTTGCAGAAGCGTGGCATCCAGGTGTTCATCCTGAGCGGCGACCGCGAGGCGAAGGTGGCTGAAACAGCCTCGCAACTGCGGCTTCCGCGCAGCCACTGGCAGCACGCCATGACGCCGGAAGGCAAGGCGGAATGGATGGCTAAGCATCACGCGACGGACGGTCTTTACCTTGGCGACGGTGCCAATGACAGCTTGGCCTTTGATGCGGCGCTGTGCGCGGGCAGCCCGGTGACAGGCCGCAGCTTCCTGGAGCACAAGGCCGACTTCTATTTCCTCGGCCACAGCATGCGGTTCGTCAGTGGCCTGCTGGATGTGGTAGCGCGGCACCGGCAGGCGGTGCGCCGTGTCTTCGCGTTTTCGGTGAGCTACAATCTGGTCACGGCAGCCGTGGGATTGGCGGGGCACCTGAATCCCCTCGCAGCGGCGATCCTCATGCCGCTGAGTTCCGTCGCAACGCTGTCGCTGGTGGGATGGACCTTCCGCCGCCGCCGCGCGCCTTTGGCACCGCTTCGGGATTCGTCGCCATCAGCCCTTCTTTTTCAGCCGACTTTCCACGATGTCTGATCGCCTTGGAAATTCAGATGCGAGCTCGTGTCCATGCGGCCACGGCAACAATATCTTCCTTTACAACCCGCATGGAGCAGCGCCTTGTGGATGTGGCATGCATCAGACCGGATCCACCACGGCAACCCTCCTTAACGACCTTCTCGACACGGCCAATGTGCTGGTGGTGGAGCTTGACCACGCCGGGCGCATTGTCTGGTTCAATGGAGCTGTGTCCAGGCTTTGCGGTTGGGAGCTGGCCGATCTGCGCGGCAAGGACTGGGTGGACACGTTTGTGACACCGGTCGAACGCGAGTCCGTACGCGAGTCCATTGCCCATGCGACTGAGCCGTCGGCCAATGCCAACCAGAAGGCATCATTGCTTCTGCGCGATGGGTCGCAGCGCGCCATCGACTGGTTCTACAAGCCCATTCATGAGGCGGAGAACGGCCAGGTGGGCCTGGTTTGTCTGGGACACGATGTCACGGAAGTGGAGCAGGTGCGCGATGCGCTCCATGCCAGCGAGGACCGGGCACAAGGCGTGCTCGCCACGGCGGTAAACGCCATCATCACCATCAGTGAAAACGGCATCATTGAGACGGTCAATGCGGCGACCAAGCGCATCTTTGGTTACACACGGCAGGAGATGGTCGGCCAGAATGTGAGCATGCTGATGCCGGAGCCCTACAAAGCACAGCACGACGGCTATCTCGACGCCTATAAACAAACGGGTCATCGCAAGATCATCGGCATTGGGCGGGAGGTGATGGCCCAGCGCAAGGATGGCTCGGTATTCCCCATCGATCTTTCAGTGGGGGAGGTAAAGCTGCCCAGCACCCGCATCTTCACCGGCATAATCCGGGATCTTTCCGACCGCAAGGCGCTGGAGGAAAAAATCCTTTCCATCAGTGAGGAGGAGCAGTCGCGCATCGGGCAGGATATCCACGACGACTTGTGCCAGCAGCTCGCGGCCATCGGTTGTCTCTCGAAAGTGGTGTATCAGCGGCTGACCGCGAACAACAACCCCGAGGCGCTCCAACTCGCGGAGATCACGCGGCTGATCACCCGTGCCAACACGAGGGCCCGTGAGATGTCCCGCGGACTCATGCCGGTGGTCCTCGACTCAGCGGGCCTCATGGCTGCTTTGGCGGATCTCGCGACCAGTACTGAGCGCATCTTTCGCGTGTCATGCCCTTTCCATTGCGATCCCCCTGTGCAGGTGGATGACAACAAGATTGCCACTCAATTGTACCGTATCGCCCAGGAAGCCATGGCCAATGCGATCAAGCACAGCCGGGCCGACCGGGTGGAGATCAGCCTAGCCCTGAACGATGGCCTGATCGAGATGTTCATCCGCGACAACGGCATCGGCATTCAGGACAAGAAGGCAGAGGCGGGGATGGGGCTCTTGACCATGACCCATCGGGCCCGCATGATCAGCGGCAGCCTGACCATCGACCGCGATCGTTTTGGCGGCACGGTGGTGCAGTGCATCGTCCCCGCCGTTACCCCCACTTGACCCGAATTGTGAAACACATTCTCCTGATTGATGACCATCCCATCATGCGCCACGGGCTGGCGCAATTGATCCGTGTGGAGCCGGGCCTGGATGTAGGAGGTGAGGCCGGCAATGCGAGGGACGGATTGGCGGCGGTGGGCAACCTCAAGCCTGATGTCGTCGTCGTGGATCTGACGCTGCCCGACAAGAACGGTCTCGAATTGATCAAAGACATCCATTCCATGTATCCTGGCACAAGATGCATCGTGCTTTCCATGCATGATGAGAACCTCTATGCCGAGCGCGCACTGCGTGCCGGCGCGCGGGGCTACGTGATGAAGGAGATGGCGGCAGAGACCCTGATCGTGGCCATCCGGCGCGTGCTGGACGGGGGCATTTATGTGAGCGATGTGATGGCCAGCCGCATGCTGGAGCAGGTGAGCGGCCAGCGAGGCAAGGTCAATGCCACCGGCATCGAACAGCTCACCGACCGGGAGCTTGAAGTGCTGGCTATGATAGGCAAGGGGACCGCCACCAAAATCATCGCGGAGCATCTTAACATCAGCGCCCGCACGGTGGAAGCCCATCGCTCGCACATCAAGGAGAAGCTGGGTCTCACAGATGGGCCCGCACTCATGCGTTACGCCGTGCAGTGGGCGGAAAGCAAGTAGGGCAGGGGACACAAAAAACCCATGGCGAAATGAATCCGCCATGAGCTTGATTGCCGGATGTCCGGCCTTCGTTTTACAGTGTCTTCTTCGGGCGGTTCAGCACGTCGTTGCGCGTTGTCTCCACGATGGCGAGCACCTGGTCGATGAGATCTTTGCTGATCTTGAGTTCTTCCAGGGTCGCCTTTAAGTGCTCGCCGATGGCGTTGAAATGCATGTCGGTGAGGCCGGTAATATCAGCATGAGCGGTGCGCATGTCTTTGCCTGTCCAAGCCACGGGGCTGCCGAGTGCGGTGGAAAGGAACGCCTTCTGTTTGCGCTTCTGCTTGGTCATGTTCACATCATCGAAGTAGTGCTTCACCCGCTCATCCACGAGGACCTTGGTGTAGAAGAGCTCCACAGCCGCATCAATGGCCGCCGCGCCTCCTAGCTTTTGATAGAGACTGTTCGTCCGCGCCTCATTGAATTTGGTGCGGCACGCATCGCCCGCGAACGCATACGTCCTGCCTTCATATTCTACTGTGCAAGCCGGATCGACAGGCTTGCCGCTGATGGGGCAGACGGTATTGACGGGTTCTTTCGGGGGATCCGCTGCAATGCAAGGGAGTGAGAGGCCAAGGACGCAGGCGGCGAAGAGTGTGATACAATGTTTCATGATGTGACGGGTGGTTACGGAGGGTTAGATATGTTATACTGACGATGCAACAATACGCGGCAATGAGGGCCGGGCACTGCGCCGCTATTGCGCTCCTTTCGGCCGTCTTTGCGATGCCTGGCGTGGGTGGCCGCTAATGGTTTCCACTACACCCGCACTTCGGTGCTTCGCGAGCAATGGAGTCGTAGTCGTGAACAATAGAGGGTGAGAAGCGAAAGGCTAGCATGGTGACGTCAACCCAATCCACTCTCTATGACATCCCATTCTTCAAACTGCGCTAGCGAACGTCTCGTTGCAAACCTGGCTAACACCGAGTTTTTTGCCAATTTCTGCCACGCCTTTGACCAGCTCACGAACCTGCCGCTCACCCTCGAAGCCGTAGCCCAGGACGAGGAGTTGCAGCAAGCGGAAACGGAACTCTCCATTGCAGGCGTGGCCAACACCCGGTTTCCGGTGAAGGTAGGCAAGACCCTCGTGGCCGTTCTTCGCACTGGCGGGGTTCGTCTGGCACCAGCTTCTGCTGAAGCCTTTGCCCCAGTGGCTGGCGCCATGCTGGACAGTGATCGCAGCGCTGCCGAAATTGAGGCCGAGCGCAAGGAGTTCATTAAGCTCCCGGTCTATGATCCGGCCCGCTATGAGGCCGCCCTGGCCATGTTGAAATCCTTTGCCTTCCAGCTCGGCGAGAGCGCCCACCGCCTGCTGTTCGCGAATGCCCAGCATGAACCGGAGCCCGTGCGCCACGCCAAAGCCTTCATTATGACCCATCTAGCGGAGCAGATGTCGCTCGAAGCCGTCGCCACCGAAGTGAACGTCAGTCCCTTCCATTTCTGCAAGATCTTCAAGCGGGCCACCGGCATGACGTTTACAGATTTCGTCAACCGTGCCCGGGTGGAGAAGGCCAAGCGCAAGCTGATGCGGCCTGAAGCCCGGATCACCGAAGTGGCGTACGACGTGGGCTTCCAGAGCCTGTCGCACTTCAACCGCAGCTTCCGCCGCATCGTCAGCGAATCTCCCACGGAGTTCCGCTCGCGTATGCGCTCACCTCGTGGCGGCTCTCTGATGGCTGCATAGCCGGGTGTCCAACCTTTCATTCTCTCTCACCATGCATACGATCGTGCCTCACAATGTGACCGAAGTTCCAGTGGCTGTCTTTGAAGAGCCGTGTCAGTACCTGCTTCAAATAGAGCTTCCTGGCATGGCCAGGGAACACATAGGATTGCTGGTGGAGGACGGCATGGTGCGCGTTCTGAAGGGGCCTTTTTCAACATCGCCCGGCTTGCCTGAAGGCTCCCACGGCAGGGAGGTGATGAGCGCCTGGAGGCTGCCTGCCGATGTCGAGGCCTGCTCCGTGGTGGCAGACTTTCGTGATGGCGTGTTGAAAGTCCGCCTTCCCAGGGCATCGCGGGCGCGGTCCGCCTTTGCGTGGCCTTTCTGAACATTGTCCTCACGGACTAGCTGGGGGCCCCATGCCGCCGGCTCAAAAGCCCCGGAGCAGAAGGCGGGTGAGAGCGCCTCTGTTCCGGGGTCATTTGTTTTCAGGTGGCGCGGTGGAGAATCCCGTTGCAACCCGCCGCCTTCGTGGCCGACCGTGCGCCCATGCGTTACTGGCTGCTGAAATCCGAACCGGATGTGTTTTCCTTCGATCACCTGAAGAAGCGGGCGCGCAAGACCGAGCCGTGGAACGGAGTGCGCAATTATCAGGCTCGCAACTACATGCGCGATGACATGAACGTGGGCGACCTGGGTCTCTTCTATCATTCGAGCTGTGCTGAACCCGGCGTAGCGGGCGTGGTCAAGATCACCCGCGAGGCCTACCCTGATCCCACCCAGTTTGATCCCAAGAGCGAATACTTCGACAAGGGAAGCAAGCAGGAAGAGCCGCGCTGGGTGATGGTTGATGTCACCTGGGAGGCGGCCCTGCCGAACTTTGTGACGTTGCAGCAGTTGCGCGATGATCCCGCCCTGGCCGATTTAATCACCTTGCGACGTGGCAACCGTCTTTCCATCACGCCTGTTGACGAGAAGGACTTCAAGCGCATCTGCAAGTTGGGAGGGCTCAAAATTTAGGGGGAAGGAGAAAGAATGAGGAGGAAGGAGACTGAAGCTTCACCACTCCGTAGCCGTTTCCGCATTGGTCATTAGACATTCGTCATTCATCATTTTTATCCCCATGATCCTCACCGACAAAACATGCGTCATCACTGGAGCCGCACGCGGCATTGGCCTTGCCCTCGCGCAGCAACTCTCCACCAAAGGAGCCCGCGTGGTGCTCGCCGATGTGGATGCGGAGGCTTTGAAGCAAATCAGCATGGCTGGTACGTTGAGCGTCGCCTGTGATGTCACCAAGGCCGCCGACATGGAGCGGTTGGCCGCCGAGGCAGAGCAGGCTTTCGGCCCTATCGCTGTGTGGATCAACAACGCCGGGCTCGCACGGCACCGATGGATTCCGGATTACACCGAGGCTGAAATCGATCTCATGCTTGCGGTCAATTTGAAGGGCACCATCCTTGGCTCGCAGGCCGCCTTGCGCCGCATGATTCCGCAGAAGGGCGGGCACATCATCAATGTGATCTCCACCGCCAGCCTGCGCGGCATCCCGAGTGAGACAGTGTACTGCGCCGCCAAGTGGGGCGTGCGCGGCTTCACCCAGGGGCTTCAGGAAGAGGCCGCCGCCCATCGCATCCGTGTGACCGCCGTCCTTCCTGGCGGTGTGGCCACGGATTTCTGGAACGATGCCTCACCCAGGCAGGCACCCAAGGAGAAGTTCCTCACGCCCGAGCAAGTGGCGGATGCCATTGTCAAAGTC
>JAQGPI010000598.1 GCA_028293175.1 Verrucomicrobiaceae bacterium
TAGAGGGTGCCGAGGCGGTCGCTGTCACGAAGGATGGGCGAGGCGATGATCACATCGCTGCCAATGATGCGGTAGCCCTGTAGAAGCCCGGCTTCGTCCTGTGAATTATGTGGACCGAAGCGGTCGAACTGGGTGAAGTGCTCACCTGTCAGCAGGGTGAGGCTGGCGGACTTGATGTCCGAGCGGCCGGAGAGACCGTTGAGCATTTCGGCACCGCTCTCGCTGTCATTGAAGGACACGGCGGCTGCCGAATTGTGCGCGATGATGTCACCAAGGATGGAGAGATCTTTAATGTATTGGGAGCGAGTGCTGAGGGCATGAAACACCAGCAGCGCGGCAAAGGCAACGACGAGCACCGCTGTGCACGTGAGCATGATCACCAGCGTGAGCTTGCGCCGGATGGGCAGGTTGCGGATGCGTTTCATTGCGGCAGGGAGAAGCAGAGGCCGGGCGTATTCTTGTATACCTTTCCTTTTTCCATCACGGTGTGATACGACACAGCATGAGGAACTGGGAGTCAATCTTCAGGCGTGCCGCGTGTGCGGCGTGCCGGTTGAGTTCGAAGCGGATTTTGCCGCCTTCAAGGGCGAGGCCGAGCATGCCGCCCTCATGGGTGAAGCCTTCGATTTCGCTGATAGTGAGTGCGCTGGACTTTTCCATGGCCGCGAAGATGGCGGGCAGATTTTCCTTTTCCGAGCGGCTGACAAAAAGGATCTGGCAGCCAGTGGCGGCCTCTGTGAGAGTGACGCTGCGGACAATAATGCGGCGGCGGCGGACGGTTTCATTTTTAACGGCTTCCTCCAGCAAAGAGCCGAAGGGATTGTCACCCAAAACACCGATGACGAAGGGGGCACTGTCATCTTTGAAGGCGGTTTTGGGCCACTCAACGAAGCGTGCAACATTGAGCACGCACACCGCTTTCACCTCATACTCCAGGGGAGGCACCGCAGGCGCAGCCGCGGGCAACGGCGCTGCTGGAAGCAGCAGGGCCGTGAGCAGAAGCTGGAGTCTTCGGAACATCGCTCGTTTAAAACCGGTAGGTGAATTTCAGCCTGAAGGTGCGGCCATCCTGCAGCAGTGCCTCCTGCAGGTGCTCAGGACCGCCGGGGAAGCTGTACTGAGTGTCAAAAAGATTATAAACGCTGGCCGAGACATCCAGGTGAGGTGTTAGTCGTTTCGCTAGAAGGGTCCAGTTGGCCAGCACAAAACCATCGATATGTTTCCCGCGGGTGTTGCTCACACCGCTGCACGTCTGCACCTCAAAGCCGCTGAGGAGGCGGTCGCCAAAAAGAGGGATCATCAGGCCGAGTTTGACCAAGTGGCTGGGCGAATTGCTCAACCGCGCGCCGGAGTAACAGTCGATAGTGCGTTGCAAAGTATAGCTGAGGCGGCCTTTGATGCCGTGGGGCAGCCGCGCTTCGAGTTCCGCACTGCCGCCTGTAGTATCCGCCTCATCTACATTATCGAAGTAAAGCTTACCGGTGGATGCATCGATTTTCTGAGAAATAAGGTCGGAAATGTGACTTCGGAACGCTGAAAGGCTTAGACGCAATGTAGAGCTGAGCTCCTGTTCCAGATCCACTTCATAACTGCGGGTGCGCTCCGGTTCGAGATCGGGGTTGTTGCGATGAGTGGTGGCCATATAGGCGCTCTCGTACACGTTTGGCACCCGCAGCGCCTGCCCGTAAAGGAACTTCAAGGATGTCTTCTCCCAGGGATGCCACACCAGACCGGCGCGAGGATTGAAAGTGGAGCCTGCCCAGTCAAATTCATCGTAACGCACGCCGCCGGTGAGGGTGAGTGAACGAGTGATCTGCCACTCATCCTGGGCATACAAGCCGAACGTGTTGTTGGAGGTACGGATGCGCAGGTAATTGAAGCGCGGCTCCTGGTCGTAATTCGCCAGCCGTAGCATGGAATTGTTCTGCACTTCGGCACCCAGGGTAAGGAGGTGGTGCTCGAAGATCTGCCGGCTGAGCTTCAATTCGCCGCCCCACCAGTGTGCATCCACCAGATCGTGATTCAGCAAAGTGTGCCTTTGTGTGTCAGGGCTGATCGTAGGATAATCGCCGTCGTAGTAATAGCTGTTCCAGTACACATCGGCGTGCATGCACCAGCCATTGTCAAAGTCGTGCTCATACCCCACGTTCAGCGTGGCCCGCTGGTCGCTGGTAGAGAAACGCGGATCACCAAAGACCGTGTCGAACGCGCCGGTTGGCACTTCCTTGGTACGGGAGAAGTATCCAGCCTGAAGAGTAAAATCTTCGTAGCTGAGGTTAAGCATGGCGCTGTCGAAATGGTCGCCATCCAAGCCCACGGCACGGCCATGATGCTGGCCACGTTTGTCGAATTCCCTGTAGTAAAGGTCAGGTCCAGCGCTGTCGTATGTCGTAGCACTGAGTAACATCGACAGGCCGCTCTTGAAGACGTGGCCGTAGGACAGGCGGCCTTTGAAGGTGTCGTAGCTGCCCGCTTCCGCCGAGACCTCCACGCCGCCAGCCGTAGCGGCGGTGCGCGTGACGACATTGATGACAGAGAGGAAAGCATTGTTTCCATACAAGGACGAGCCGGGGCCACGAATGATCTCCACTCGCTCGATCATGTCCACATCGATGGGGAAATCCGTGACTACTCCAACGCTGTCAAAGACGGGCTCATTTAGCCGGTGGCCGTTCACAAGGACGAGCACACGACCGCCAAAATCACCGGGCCGGTTGAACCCCCGCACGCCGATGTAGCCGTAGTTGCGGTCATAGCCCACATAGAAGTCACGTACGCTGCGCAGCACATCGGCCAGGGTGCGATGGCCATAGGCCTGGATTTCTTCGTGGGTGACGACGCTGACCGCAGAGGGCGCATCGGTAGTCTTTTGCTCGTGCTTCGCAGCGCCATAGACCGTGGGAATCTCAATCTGCATGATCTGCTCCAGGCTTAGGCTTTTGAGCTTGTTGAGATCACCGCAAGGGGTCTCCTCCGTTCTCGCTTTCAGGGGCACTAGGCAAACAAGGCACGCCATCACGAGCCACCGAGGAAGCTGGGTGGCCGGAGAGGGGGGAAAATGAAGCGAAATCATGCAACCGGAGAGCGGCAGGCAAAGTTGCCTTACCATACCATCAATCAATTGTGATTTCTATATTTTTCATATTATAAAGGTAGATTTAGCACTTTGGTGCGGCCACGGCTATGACCCGGCAGAGGTGCAAACTCTTGCACATCCGGATTCATATCTGAGACGGGCAGGTTATTCCGACGGACCATAAGCCTTGCCCCCGACGGACCGGATGCAAGCTGGTCTAGACGAAGCCCGAAACGCAGAAATTCAACATTCCCATGACAATGGGGTGTTCACCTCATGCCATTTAAGTCAGGCGACGTGTCGAAAGCTGGACAACAGATTTCAAAAAGTGCTAGCATCGATTTTGCCGCGAGGTCCGCGGTTAAAATGTCAATGCGGCGTGTTGTGTAAACCTTCAACCCCTTCATTACAAATCAATGAACCCAGAAAACTCGATCCTCATGGGGCTACCTGTGAATACGGTAGCCGAGATTGCTGATTGTGCCGGGACGCTCAAGCGTGTGGCCCAGGCGCGACCGGACGGTAAGATAACGGGCCAGCTCGTGCGTGGTGAAAGCCATGTTGTGCAAGGCTTTGATGGCTCCTTTAACTCAGAGGAGATGGCCATGGCTCACATGGACAACCTGGTAACGGCCTGTGTGGCCTGGCGCGATTCGCACGAGCCTGCCTGCATGGCAGATGCAGGCTTCGCGTGCTAAAAGGTGGCCTTGGAAAAGGATAGGCCGACGGACGAGGGACAACCCTCCTTCCGCCGGCGGCGGCGGTGATGCAGTGGTGTAAGAGGCGGGAACTGCTTCGCCTCGACCAGTGGTGCGGTAGGGGCGCGTCTCGCAAGTGGACACTGGTGGCGTGTGCGCGATCGTTTTCTTCTCGTCGCCCTGGCCTTTCTCTTCGTCGCGGGCTGCTCCGCAGTTGCTGGTGTGGCGTGGTCGTAGATGGGTTTGCAGCGGCTGGTGGAGCCGCCCAAGAGCTTTCATCGTCTACGGTGGCCGAGCCAGACATGAGTCCCCAGGGTGAGGGGAAGGGAAACGCCCAGGCCGAGGTGTACCCAACTAACGGCGGAGCGAAAATCTTCGCCTGCGCTATAATACAGGAGGTAGCCGGAGAGCATGAGGAGGGCGACGGTGCCCACCAAGGTCATTCCAAGCCGACGGCTGCGGCGGGAGCGCCAGCCAACGTGAACGTGGGTAGCCAGAAGATATCCAAAACCCATCATCGCCAGAAAGGCGGAGGCACCATGGATCTTTAACAGCCATGGCTCCAGGGGATTGAATTCGGTGCCAAATTCACCTTCAACCTTGCCCCAGCGGTGAAGAGCAAACCAGACGACCCCGGTGCAAAAACTCAGCAAAATGTTGCCATACAGAAGGGCTTTGGCCTTCCGTGGAAAGCGAAGCGCAACGCGGCTCATGCAGGATAAAGCACCTGCTCGCCCTGGCGGGTGATGAACAGCGCCAGGCTGTTAGCTTCCTGTAAAACGCGGTTCCACAACGCTTGCGGTGCCAGTAAGACCGCCTTCGTGAGCGCATCGGCTTGGATGCAGGTGGGAGCGAAGACCGAGACGGAGACGTTGGAGCGCAAAGGCTTGCCGGTGCGGGGATGAACGATGGGACTGACCTTTGCGAGCCCGCAACGCTTCTGCGCAAAGTAAGCAGCACTTGTGGCAACAGCCGGGCGCAGCATCACCGCAGGCAAGGTTTCAGCCTGGGGTGCGGCTGGATGGCGAATGGAAAGCTCGTGCGGACCAGTGCCATGAACCCGCAAATCGCCGCCCGCATTCACCACGGCGCTGCTGAGGCCTCTCGTGGCCAGCCAATCAATGGCCTTATCCACTGCAAATCCCTTGGCGATGCCGCCCAGATCAATCTGCAAAGGCCTGCGGAAACCGATAGTGCTGGCGTCCTGCATGTCGATGTCCTCCCACTGCCCAGCTTCGCTGAGGCTGCTGAAGGATTGATGTCGGGGCAGGTAGCCCCATTTCACCAGCTTTGGGGCGACGGTAATGTCAAAGGCCCCTTCGGTATCGGCGCTCAACTTGACCGCACTGTTGATGACTTGCCAAGTCCAGGGATGCACACGCAGCGGAGCGATGTGGGCGCAGCGGTTCAAACGCGAAACATCACTGTCCGCCTCGTGAAAACTCATGAGGCGGTTCACTGTGCGGATCAGGTCGAAGGCCTTGCTGGCCTCGCCCTGAAGGCGCGCTTCGCTTTGTGGACCTTCGACGGTGATTTCGACGAAGGTGCCGAGCAGCGGCTGACAGCGTTTGATGCGATTCATTGGCTAGCTTTTGAGGGCGATGGCCCAGGTATTGAGCAGGCGGCGCACGCCCTCCGTAATATGAACGCTGGAAAGGGTGGCTCCAGAGATATTCTTGATGTCTTTGTCAATCTTCACCGGCGAATCAAGCCGCTTGCCCGCGAATTGAGAGCGCCACTTGGGATTGCGCACCTCGCTGCCGTAGCTTTCGCGGTAGGTGAGGATCTCCACGCCTTTCACGGCACCATCCCTGGAGAGTGCCAGGGCGAAATCGATGAACTCATGCTTGCCCACCACATTATCAGCGATAAACCAATCGCCGTTGCCGGAGCGCCAAGCCTTGATCTGCGTCTCCCGCACCCGCACGCCCGAGGCTTTCTCGATGGCGCTTTTTTGCGCACTCGAGAGCGTTACGGAGGCGGGGCTGAGAGATGCTCCTGGCAGCAGCAGGCGCTGGGCCTGTTCCACCGTCAGGTAAGTTTCAGCATACAAGACCGCCGGTCCTGAAACGAGGGCGGCAGGAAGGAAACCTTTGATCAAGGAACGGCGGCGCATCTGGCTAGCGATTGGCGGTGGTTAGAAATTGAAACCGATTTTCAGACGAATTTCATCCCAGGTTTCTTCAGCAAAGGTATGACCGCCCGGCTCATCGACACCCTCGCCCCAAACTTGGTAGCCCCACTGCAAGGTGGCCCACCACTTCTGGGCTGCATAGTGAATCGAAGGACCGGCAAAAACGGCTGTGTGCTCGTGATTGATCAGCTTGAAATCCGGGTATTCAGAACGGATGCGCGCCTCGGCACCGACAAACCAGTTGGGGGCGATGCGGTAGGTGACGCCAAAACCGCCCTGGAGGGAGATTTCCTTGTCGTACTCCTCAGCAGGCTTTTTGCCCCAGGCCAGTTCGACGCCGAGGTTGGCGACAAAGATGAGGGTGTCATCCAGGAAGTTCTTTTGGAAGATGAAGCCGGGAGCGATGAAGACTTCTTTTTGGTGAAGCCCGCCCACATCATCATTCCGAAGATAACCAAATTCAGGGCGGAAGGTGAGCCCGTAGCCGTCTTTAAAGACGCTGGTGAAGCGGTATTTGGCAGCAAATTCCACGCCGCCAAACTTGTAGAAGGTGCCATCATCAAGGCCATCTACGTCATGAAGGTCAAAGATGTGTTGTTTAATCTCGGCGCTGATCTGGAATTTGTCGGTAATGCCGTACTCCACTTCGCTGTCGATATCCCAGCCGTAGTAGTGACCGGAATCCTTTCCGGTGCGGAGAACGGTGGATTGATAAAAGTCGAAGTGACCCTGGGGGAGCGTTTCTGAACCACGAATGGTGCCAAAGAAGTTTTCATCGGCCTTCACTGTCGTACCGGTGCTCAGCACGGCTAGTGAGGAGAGAAGAGCAAAGAGAGCTGGAGAGCGCCGAGAGGGAGTGGAAGACATCAGGATGTTGA
>JAQGPI010000601.1 GCA_028293175.1 Verrucomicrobiaceae bacterium
CAAAGCGCAAAAACTCTTCCCCGATGACCCGCAGATCATCATGAGTTCGTGCGTCATGACAACTTCCCCTTTATCTCCGTGGCTTGCTAAAATGGAGGGAGTGGACCCTGCAAACGCTCTGCCCAACCTGATCCGCGCATCACTATTTGGCATGGAAGGGAACTTTACGAAGTGGAAGGAGCAGTTCGACATCGCCATTTCCAAGCCCTCATTGTCGATTGATCTGCGCCAGCGCCAGGCTGAGATGCTGGACCACATTATTGCCACCGGAAAAGTGCCCGACTCCGTTATATCAACTCTCGATCAGACTTATTTTGACCGGATTGGGAAGGTCGGGGACGTGCTCCAAAAGAATCCTCGCATGTATGGCGATGACCTCGCCACAAGTTCAGTCGCCATCGCTCTTGCATCTAAACTAAGGGGCATGAAGGAGTTCGATTTCACCCATGCCTATGCGGGCAATCATATCGAATTCGAAGTCCTCAAAAATCTTGGTGCCGATGATGAGTACGGTGACACCGGCATTAGCATCGGTCAGCGGAGAAATGATCTGATGGCTGAATTGAAGGACCAGGAACTGGCCATAAACATTTACTCGCGGCAGATATACTCAAAATCCGCAGATCCAGTGTTAAAGCAGCAATTCCTCGCCCGCATGCGATCTTACGGAGAGCAAAATGCCCTGATATGGCTTATCCAGGCCGCCAAATGAGGGTGGCGCAGTTAAAGGCTGCGGTAGATGTCTTTCGACCGGCAGTGGTCTCGCTAAGCGCTCAGCCCGCATGCCGACGCTGCTCCCATCCCCATTTCAATAACACCAAACTTCGCCGTTGACGAAACCAACTCTCACCCTATTTTGCCAACCCTTTCTTTTTAACCCTGTCCAGGAACTGTCTATGCCCGAAATCCAAGTCCGCAAAGGTGAGCCCGTTGACCGTGCTCTGAAGCGTCTCAAGACCAAACTCGAGATGGAGGGCATCCTGGAAGAAGTTCGCCGTCTGCGTGCTCATGAAACGCCGAAGGAACGCTCCCGCCGCAAGGCCCGTGCTTCCGCCAAGCGTGGCAAGATTCGTTTCCGCTTCATCGCGAACAAGCCACAGGCCGACGCCGGTGCGGCAGCCCCCACCGCCTAAATAAGGCCGGGGTCGCTAGTTCATTTTGTATTTAAAGGCCGGGTGTTTTTCACCCGGCCTTTTGCGTTGTCATTACACGAGAGGCGCGGCTAAAGTGTGCACCATGCTTCGGTTTATATTTCTGACGGTGATGGTGGTGGCCTGCGGGGCGGCGTCCCCGGTGCGGGCGCAGTTTGGTGCTAGAGAGGCGGAGGATCTCGGGCTGCGCAAGCTGGCCGAGAGTGGCGACGCGGAGGCGCAGTTCCAACTCGGTCTGCGGCTGGTGTCCGGCCAGGGGGTGGCGAAGGCGATTCCAGTGGAAGGCGCCTCGTGGATCATGAAGTCGGCCAAGCAGGACAATGAGAAGGCGATGCACGTGCTCGCCTCCCTTTACGAGGACGGTCTGGGTGTGGAAAAGAATCCGGCCAAGTTTATCGAATGGGAGCAGAAGGCGGCGGACAAGGGACTGGCGGATGCGCAGTTCGGCCTTGCCGTGGCTTATGATACCGGCAAGGGCGTGGAGAAAGATCAGTCAGTAGGGGCGGAATGGGTGGCGAAGTCGGCCGAGCAGGGCTTCCCCCCGGCGGAGGCGTACTACGCGGCAAAGCTTTCGCGTGGTGAAGGGGTGCCGAAGGACTTGCGGACGGCGGCGATGTGGTTTCTGAAATCGGCGCAGCACGACAATAGCTTTGCCCAGCGCCAGCTCGCCTACCTCTATTACACGGGCGGCGGTGTGCCGATCGACTACAAGCGTTGTGAGGCCTGGTACCGCCGTGCGGCGATGCGGGAGGACGACCCGTGGGCGAGCAATGATTTGGCGTGGTTCCTTTCCACCTGCCCAGACAAGGCTTTCCAGAATGGCAAGGAGGCGGTGAGCATCGCGAAACGCGCGATCCGCGTGCTCCAGGACGAAAAGGGCGAGCAGCGCCATGAGATGGTAGATACCATGGCGGCGGCGCTTGCGCGCAACGGCCAGTTTACCGAAGCCGTGCTGTGGCAGAAGAAATGCATCACGCTGCTGGGCGAGGACAAGGAATTGGGCAAAGAGGATCGGGCCAAGCTGACGAAGGAATTCGACGGCCGCTTAAAACTGTACAGCTCCCAGAAGGCTTACACGGACGAGCCAGCCAAGCCTGAAGGCAAGGCTGCGCCTCTAGCCGAGGACAACATTTTGGAAGATCGCGATGGCTCCTCGCAGCCGGCAAGGCCTGACCAGAAGCCCAAGAAAAAGAAGGGCAATGTGACCTGATATGAACAAGCTCGCCTGGCTTTTTGCATTGCTGCTGGTCGGCTGCGGCAAACCCGCCGGTGAAGCGAAGCCTAAGCGCGGGCTGATCGGCGCTTCGTTGCTCACGTTGCAAAATCCTTTCTTCAAGGTCATCGGCGACCAGCTCGCCGTCGAAGCGGCGAAGAGTGGCTACGAGACGCTGGTGGTGAGCGCGGACAACGATGTAGCGCGGCAAAGCAATCAGGTGAAGGACTTCATAGTCAAAAAATGCGTCGCAATCGTACTCAGTCCGGCTCAATCAAAGTCGATCGTACCTGTTATTCAGGAAGCTAACGCCGCGGGCATCCCCGTTTTCACCGTCGACATCCCGTGCAATGAGCCGGGGGTGAAGATCGTGACGCAGATCTCCACCGACAACTACGGCGGAGGTAAGGAGGCGGGCACGGCAATGATCGAGGTGCTGGGGGCACAAGGAGGCAAGGTGGGTGTGCTGGACCTCAAGGCGGTGGAGTCCTGCATTCTGCGAGTGAAGGGCTTCAAGGAAGTGATCGATGCCCACAATGCCAAGGGCGGGGCGAAGATCGAAATCGTGAGCGAACTGGATGGCGGCGGAGCCAAGGACAAGGGCTATAAGGCGGCGGAAGACATGCTGCAGGCGCAGCCGGAGATGCGCGGCATCTTTGCCATCAATGATCCCTCCGCCCTCGGCGCTCGTGCCGCGCTGGAGAAGGCAGGCAAGGCGGAGCGGGTGGTGATCATCGGCTTTGACGGGCAGCCGGAAGGCAAGCAGGCGATCAAGGAGGGGAAGATTTATGCCGACCCCATTCAATTTCCTGATAAAATGGGCGCGGAAATTGCACGCGCAATCGTAAGACATTCGAAGGGCGAAGATCTGCCTCCGCAAACGTTGATTCCGACCATGCTTTATCGCAAGGCGGACGCGGAGAAGGATGCCTCGCTCAAATGAAATGCCAAGGTTCTGATGCCCGCCGTTGCATCCATCCTGGATACGGTTAAATTTTATTACCACATGAGCATACCTGATGAATCCAAAGACTCCCGCCAGCGACAGGCGGAGAAAATTGTGCATCATCCGGAGCAGTACAAGGTGTGTGAGGGTTGTGGATCGATCGTAGTTGCCCGGGCGGTTTCCTGCCCGAGCTGCCACGGCTACCGCTTCGACAATACCAAGGACCGCATTGTCTCGCAGGCCCAGGCGCTTGCGTTGAGGAACCCCAGTTCGGTGCTCGCTTCGGACCTGTCGTAAACAGGTTCACATTAAAACGAGAAGCCGTCCTTTAGGGCGGCTTTTTCATGCCAAATAAGGACTTGGATGAGGCCATAAGGGTTAGTTGGTAGCAAAATGCTGCCCAAGTGTGGGTGAAAAAAACCTTTCACTGCCGCTTCAAGCTGCTAAGGAGTGCTGTATCGGACCGGTAACGGCCCCTCAGCAGCCTTTTCTCTTCTTCAAGAGAACCCTGTGAAAAGGTCGGCGCGGGCCCGTCTCAACACAACACCACCGAACACAACATCCAAAACATGACCATTAACAAGCTCGTCTTCTCCCTTGTGGGCATTGCTGCTCTGGCCGCTTCGGCTTTCGCCGGTACCGCTCCCTCCGGAAAAGGCGCCAAGAACGTCGCTCCTGAAATCGCCCCTGTGGAACAAGACCTCGGCCTTACTTTGGCTGTTGGTTACGACACCCATTACTTCTTCCGCGGCCTCAACCTCGCCGAAGACTGGGTTTCCACCTCCCTGGACTGGACTCTGCCGCTGACCCAAAATCTGCGCCTCGACACAGGTGCCGCCTTTGGCACCACCGCAGGTGACTCCTCCAAGTTCGGTGATTTCGAGCTGAACGACGTCTCCTTCCAGCGCCTCGAGCTGAGCGCCCAACTCGTTGCGACCCTGGGTCCCGTTGAAATCGGTGCTGGCTATCGCTGGTACAACAACATGGGCGATCTGGGCGACATCATGGAAGACGGCCACGAAGTGGGCGTGAACCTCGCCACAAAGCTGGGCCCGCTCAACTTCGGCGTGGGCGCTTACCACGATTTCAGCATCGATGGCTGGTACTTCGAAGCTGCTGTGAACTCCGAGATCAAGCTGTGCGACCGCGTCAGCCTCGTTCCTGGTGCCAACATCGGCTATGCCGACCAGTACAGCTACCACTTCAATGTGTTCGGCGCCAAGCCACAGGTTGACAGCTTCACCGCCGTCACCGTGAGCCTTGCCCTGCCGATCAAGCTGTCCAAGCACGCCACCCTCACCCCCTACATCGCTGGCAACCTGCCTCTTAACGACCTCAAGGACGTTGACGACAACCAGCTTTACGGCGGTGTGAAGCTGGCCGTGAAGTTCTAATCGACTTCGCAGTCATCTGGTAACACTTGTAAAACCTCCCGGTGCAAGCCGGGAGGTTTTTTATTTCCCCTCATCGTCCGCGTGTCCTCACCTCATTCCCAGCCTCCCATTTCGCAGCAAGGCATGCTGTTTGACGCGCCAGTCGAGGTAAATGCCGAGCCTGTCTCTGCCTCCATTGCGCCGAGAATTGCGCGCGTGCAGCTTGAGGATGCCGCTGTGATGGAGTTGGACTACATCATTCCCGAGCGGCTGGCGGAACGCGTCAGCGTTGGTTCCCGCGTGATCGTGCCTTTGCAGAACCGGCGCATTCCCGCCGTGGTGCTAGCCTTGCTGGATCATTCACCGCACGAGGGCAAATTGAAGGAGATCGTGGAACTGAAGGGCCGTGGTGAGCCAGTTTTTACTGAGGGCCTAATCAAGCTGGCGCACTGGGTCGCAGATTATTATGTCACGCCGGTGAGCCAGGTGCTGCGCGCCATGCTGCCCCAGGCCGTGCGGGCCAAACCGGAGAGCTTCATCATGGACAGCCATCTGAAGCTGGCCAATCCGGTGACGCCTGAAGAGATGGAAAAGCTGCGCGCCAAGGCTCCCATGCAGGCACGCATTCTCGACATGCTCGCCGCTGCGAATGGCGAGGCAACGCTTAGCCAGCTCCGTCGCGAGCTGCCGCGCGCCACCACCCTTCTGCCTGCCTTGTTAAAGAAGGGCTGGATCACCCGCGCTGAGGTGCGCGTAGAGCGCGATCCCTTCGAAAACGAGGAGTTTCTGCCGACCCTGCCGCTGGATCTGACGGAGGAGCAGCGCACCTGTTACGATGCGGTGATGACCGCCCTCGCTAAGCCCGAGGAAGCCAAACCGATGCTGTTGCACGGCATTACCGGCAGCGGCAAGACCGAGGTGTATCTCCAGGCCATTGCGCAAGCGCTGGAGCGCGGACAGACCGCTCTGGTGCTGGTCCCTGAAATCAGCCTCACCCCGCAGACCATTGAGCGGTTTAAGGCACGCTTTTCGGAACGCCGCGAGCGCATTGCCGTGCTTCACAGCCACCTCAGTGACGGCGAGCGGCACGATGAGTGGTTTAAGATTCATGAGCGCCGGGCAGATATTGTCATCGGTGCCCGCAGCGCCATTTTTGCCCCCCTGGAGAAACTGGGCATCATCATCGTGGATGAGGAGCACGAGCCCAGCTATAAGCAGGAGGAAGCGCCCCGCTATCACGCTCGCGATCTCGCCATCGTGCGTGGCAAGCTGGAGCAGTGCGTGGTACTGCTGGGCAGCGCCACACCCTGCCTGGAATCCTTCTATAACTGCAACACCGGCAAGTATCAGCTTTTGCGCATGACCAAGCGCACGGACGGCAAATCGCTGCCCTTGATCCGCATCATCGACCTGCGGCTGGAACGACGCAAAGGCGGCCAGAGCCCGGACTCGCGTGTGCTTTCCGAGCGACTGCGCCAGGCCATCACCGACCGCCTGGAAAAGAACGAGCAGACCATCCTTTTCCTCAATCGTCGCGGCTACAACACCTCCCTCAGTTGCATGTCCTGCGGCTACGTCTGCCAGTGCCAGGACTGCGCCGTGCCGATGACGTTGCATAAGACCGACGAGCGCCTTGTCTGCCACATCTGCGGAGCCCGCCGCGTACCGCCGCGCAAGTGCCCGGAATGCGGTGATCCCGGCATCAAGTTCGCCGGGTACGGCACGGAGCGCGTGGAGCAGGTGATGCGCCTTGCCTTCCCGCAGGCCCGCATCGCCCGTGTGGATACGGACACGATGAAGCGCAAGAACCAGTTGCGCGATACACTCAAGGATTTCCGGGGACAGAAGCTTGACCTCCTCATTGGCACTCAGATGATCGCCAAGGGGCTCGACTTCCCCAACGTCACGCTCGTGGGCGTGCTTAATGCCGATCTGGCGCTGAATCTACCTGACTTCCGCGCTGCCGAGCGCACCTTCCAACTGCTCACCCAGGTGGCCGGCCGCGCCGGTCGTGGGGAGGTGAAGGGCGAGGTGTTTGTGCAAACTTTTGCCCCACACACTCCCGCCGTGCAGTTCGCCCGGCAGTGCGATTTCGAAGGCTTTGCCGAGCAGGAACTGGAGCAGCGCAAGGCGTTCCATTACCCGCCTTATGATCACGTGGTGCTCATCACCGCCCGCAGCAAGAACGAGGCAATGGCTGAGTTCACCCTCAAGAACTTGTCAGTGAAACTGCTCAAGGACCTGCCCGACCACACGCGCATGGGCGAGCCCGTCCCTTCACCGCTCGCCAAGGCCCATGGGCAGTTCCGCTTTCAGCTGCTCCTGCGCTCCGAAAAAATCCGTGCGCTGGCGCGAAGGATTCATGAAGTGATCACGGCCATGACCTTCCCTGCGGAAGTGATTGTGACCTGGGATGTGGACCCGATGCAGTTGATGTAGTGCGTTGGTAGAATGGTGCCAGCAAAAGGGGAGCGCCGGCACTCTTGCCGGTTGTCGACAAACCTCGGCGCAGCCGCTACCTATCTCCACGAACAACTCAGTACTTTAGACTAACTTCAAGCAGATCTTCGCGGCTCCGCCGCCTTTCTCTTCGGTAACCGGGAAGAGTGCTGGCGCTCCCTTCGCTGGCGCGGAAATAAAACCGGTTTCAACTCACCGTGGTCTCGCGGCTTGAATACGTTGCTCCATCGCAAAGGCGACTAGTTCCACTGGTGTTGGAAGTCCCAAGTCATGAGCCTTTTTCTCGTAGCTCTCCACCACCTGGGCAAGGACTTCGAGTTCGTCGGATTCAGGGGTGCGCGGTGCCGGGTCCATGGCCATCAATTTCGAGATGCGGGCCAGTGCCTGCTTATGATCAGCCTTGGTTCTGACAGAATGAATGTTAATGAGTTAAAAAATCACTTCCGTTTCACGTCTGCAATGAAGGGCCTGCTCACTGAAGCGTATGTTATGCGTCAACGATTGCGGGATAAGTTCTCAGAGCATAAGCCCAAACTTCGTCGAGTCCCGGAGAAAGGCCCGAGAAGCTGATGGTAATAGGTGGAAATCCAAGCGAGGAATTACCTTGTGCCAATAGCCGCTTGTGGACCGAAAGCCGTGATACGTAGACGCTCGCATCCCGCACTTCGACGCAGAGAAAACGAGACGATCGCAGAGCGGCGATTCGTAGCGATGTAATATCCGCCCATGGAATCAGGCCAAATGAAGTACGGAAATCATTAATCCCAGTGTCATCGATAAGGACTGACACTTCGCTGCGAAAGAGTTGCCTTCCAATGACACATAGACCCAGACCGGAAAACGCCAGGCCAAACCAGCCAACTATTTGAGGCTTAAGCCCTGGAAGCGTTGTGCAGAAGCAACATGTGCTCAGCATGATTATGCAGAGAACGAGCAGACCTATGGTTTTCGGAATGGACGTATAGCATTTCATCGTGTGGTATGGCCTAACATACTTGATCAGCAATAGCCTTTGCGAAACAACACGGCCTCTGGCCCGCCGGACCTGCAAAGAACGGTAAAGTTCAGAACGGCTAAGGCGCCAGAGGCCGCGAGTTGATGATGTTGCCGCCTACGCCTGTGCCACGGCGACGAGGTTCTCGGCGGTCATGCCAAGTTCCTTCATCACGATGTTGCCGGGGGCGCTGATGCCGAAGCGGTCGATGCCGATGACCTTGCCTGCGAGGCCGACGTACTTCCACCAGAGGGCGGTGACACCGGCTTCGATGGCGATGCGCTTGGTCACGCTGGCAGGCAGCACTTCGTTGCGATAGGACTCGGGCTGGCGGTCGAAGAGCTCGAAGCAGGGCATCGACACCACGCGGGTACCGGCACCGAGCTGCTTGGCGGCGACAACGGCGTGCTGCACTTCGGAACCTGTGGCTAGGAGGATGGTGTCAAGCGCGGCGGTTTCCTTGACCAGGATGTAACCACCCTTGAGCGTGCCTTCGCGGCGCACGCTGGCGGGTACTTGGCCCTGGTTGGGCAGATCCTGACGGCTGAGCGCCAGCAAGGTAGGGCCATCGGCGCGGCTGAAGGCCGAGGCAAAAGCGGCGGCGGTTTCTTCAGAATCGGCAGGGCGGATCACATCGAGGTGCGGGATCACGCGCAGACCACTCACGGTTTCCACCGGCTGATGGGTGGGGCCGTCCTCACCCACGCCCACGGAGTCATGGGTGAAGATGTAGGTGACGTTCAGGTGCGCCAAGGCGGCGAGGCGGATGCTGGGGCGGCAGTAATCGGCGAACACCAGGAAGGTGGCGCCGCTGGGGCGGAACAAGGCATCGTAGGCAATACCATTGCAAATCGCGCCCATGGCGTGCTCACGGATGCCAAACCAGATGTTGCGGCCAGCCCAATTCGCGGGACCAAAGTCGCCGCCGTCCTTGATGTAGTTCTTGGTAGAGCCGTAAAGGTCGGCGCTGCCAGTGATCACGTGCGGCAGGGCCTTGGTGATGTGGTTGAAGATCTCGCCGCCGCTGTTGCGGGTGGCGGCCTTGCTTTCAGCCGGATACTCAGGGATCACCTTGAGCAGGTCTTGGGGGGTCACGTCCTTGAGCGACAACTCCAACGCGGACTTCAGCTCAGGATTGGCAGAGCCCCAGGCGGAGAACTTTTCTTCCCAATGGGCGTGTGCCTGGGCCCGGGCCCCCTTGAGGTGCTCGAAGTGGGCGCGCACATCGTCGCTCACATAGAAATGCTGGTCAGCAGGCAGGCCAAGTGCAGCACGGGCTGCATCGACGAACTTTGCGCCGCCTTCGCCGTGGGCCTTGGCGGTGCCAGCCACTTCGGGAATGCCCTTGCCGATGAGGGTCTTGGTGATCAGAATCTTCGGCTTGCCGTTGTCATTCTTTTTGGCGTGGTTGAAGGCCGCCAGGAAGGCGTCCATGTCGTGACCGTCGAGGGTCACGGCGTCCCAGCCCAGGGCTTCGTAGAGCTTCTGGGTGTCTTCGTCCTGCGTGACCTTGGCCATCGCATCAAGCGTGACATCATTGCTGTCGTAAATGAGGATCAGATTGTCCAGATGGTTGTGGGCAGCGAAGGCCACGGACTCACGGGCGACGCCTTCCTGCAAGCAGCCGTCACCAGCGATAACCACGATGTGATTGTCGAAAATCTTGTGATCGGCGGTGTTGTACTTGGCCGCCGCCATCTTACCGCTGAGGGCATAGCCCACGCCGTTGCCCACGCCCTGGCCGAGGGGGCCTGTGGTGCACTCGACGCCAATGGTTTCGAACGACTCCGGATGGCCCGGGGTATGGCTGCCAAGCTGGCGGAAATTGATCAGCTCTTCCATCGGCAGGTCATAGCCGGAAAGATGCAGCCAAGTGTAAACGAACATCGAGCCATGGCCTGCGCTCAGGATAAAACGATCGCGGTTAAGCCACTTGGGGGCTGCTGGATCCAAGTGCAGCGCATGGCCGAACAGCACGGCACCAACGTCCGCCATGCCGAGGGGCAGGCCCAGATGACCGGAGTTGCACTTGTGGACGGCGTCCATGGCGATGCCACGGGCCTGGCTGGCTGCTTTGGCGAGGATGTCTTTGTTCATTTTGGGCAGGGGTATTTGCACTCAACAGGGAGGTGCGGAGGGGCAGGATTAGTGGCCTGAGAGGCCGCCATTCGCAACAACGAAAAAGCCTGGAAAGCAGGGGCCGGCCCTGAGGAAAAGGTCAGCGGGCTGTCCGTTTTCCTCCAAGATTGTCCGTTTCCTCACATTTCATCACTTCTGTGAAAAGGATTCATTGATTGGCTTCGTTCCGGAGGCGGCCACCGCTCGAAGTCTGAGCGTTGCTGTGGAGAAGGCTGCCTACTTGATGAAGTAGCTCAGGTTCTCCAGCTCGACGGCAAGATCGACACTGTTGACCACGACATGTTCTGGCACTTCGAGAACGGTAGGGGAGAAATTCAGTACGGCCTGGATGCCGGCTTGCACGAGCTGGTTGGTGACCAGTTGCGCTGCCGTTACTGGCACAGTGAGGATCGCCATTTTGACATTGTTGTGGCGCACAAAGGTGGCGAGCTTGTCCATGCCGTGCAGAGCGATGCTTGTCTCGCCCACCCGCGCTTGGTTGGGGCTGAGGTCGAAGGCGGCGACGATTTCGAAACCTTCCTTTCGGAAGCCGCCGTACCGCAGGAGCGCGGAACCGAGATTGCCCAGGCCCACGAGGATCACTGGCTGGAGACGGTTGTGCCCGAGCACCGCGCCGATGGTCTTGCTGAGCTGCTCGACATTGTATCCAAGACCGCGGGTGCCAAACTGGCCGAAGTAAGTGAGGTCCTTGCGCAACTGGGTGCTCTTCACACCCGCCGCCTTAGCCAAGGCTTCTGAAGACACAGTTTCCACGCCGTTCTCCTTCAATCTGGCCAGGCATCGCTGGTAGATCGAGAGGCGGTAGATGGACTTGCGGGGGATATCAATGCGCTGCACTCGTGAAAATTCACTTACTTAGGTAATCCGTCAAGCCACCTTCGTGTGCCTTGAATGAGAAGAACCGGCGCTGGATTGCGCCGTTCCGCTACGCCAGCAAGCCTTTCACCACCTCAGAGTGCGTCACTCCGGTGAGCTTGAAGTCGAGGCCCTGGGAGCGGACGGTGAGGCGCTCGTGATCAAGTCCGAGCTGGTGCAGGAGGGTGGCGTGAATGTCATGGACGTGGACGGGGTTTTCCACCGCACCGAAGCCGAAGTCATCGGTGGTGCCATAGACTTGGCCCTTCTTGAAGCCGCCGCCAGCGAACCACATGGTGAAGGCGTCAATGTGGTGGTTGCGGCCGGTGGATTCGCGCACTTCGCCCATCGGTGTGCGACCAAATTCGCCACCCCAGATGACGATGGTGTCCTCTAGCAGGCCGCGCTGCTTGAGATCGCGCACGAGCGCGGAGCAGGGCTGGTCGATGTCGGCACACTTCAGCGGCAGGTGCTTCTCTAGATTCTCCGCCACGCCGCCATGATGATCCCAGTTGGTATCGTAGAGCTGCACAAAACGCACGCCGCGTTCCACCAATCTGCGAGCTAACAGGCAGTTGCGTGCAAAGGTAGCCTCCTTGGGGTCCTTAACACCGTAGAGATCGAGCGTGGCCTTGCTTTCGCCGCTGATGTCCATGAGATCCGGCGCGCTGGTTTGCATCTTGTAGGCCATCTCGTAAGCGCTAATGCGGGCGGCGATTTCGTCGTCACCGGTTTCAATGAGGCGTTTCAAATTAAGCTCACGTACGGCATCCACGAGCTGGCGCTGGTCCGCGTCACGGATGGGAGCGGGCATGGAGAGATTCAGGATGGGGTCGCCCTGGTTACGCAATGGGACACCTTGATACGTGCTGGGAAGCATGCCGCTGCCCCACAGAGTGGCGCCGCCACGCGGCCCACGCGGACCGCTTTGTAGGACGACGAAGCCAGGGAGATCGTCGCACTCGCTCCCCAGCCCATAAGTGACCCAGGAGCCCATGCTGGGGCGGCCGAACTGGCCGGTGCCGGTGTTCATAAACAGCTTGGCCGGGGCGTGATTGAAGAGGTCCGTCTTGCAAGTGGTGACGATGGTCATTTCATCAACGATGCCGGCGGTGTGGGGCAGCAGATCGCTCACCCATGCACCGCTCTGGCCACGGCGGGTGAAAGCGCGGCGCGTGGCTAGCAGGTCCATGCCCTTGCCACTGCTGTCCATGAAAGCGAAGCGCTTGCCCTTGGTATAGCTTTCGGGGATGGGCTTGCCGTTGAGCTTGTCGAGCGCGGGCTTGTGCTCGAACAGATCGAGCTGCGATGGCCCGCCGGCCATGAACAGGAAGATGACATTCTTTGCTCGTGCTGGGAAATGTGAGCGGCGTGGAGCCAACGGATTGCCAATATTAGGCGCAGGGGCGGCGGCCGCGCCCTGGTTCATGAGGTTGGAAAGGGCGATGGAGCCAAGGCCCATCGAACAGCGGCTGAAGAGCTGGCGGCGTGTGAGATGCGGGGGATCGTGCAAGGGGCTCATGGCATCATTCACGGGTGATGGTTTCGTCGAGATTGAGCAGGGCGCGGGCGGCGTTGATCCGGCTGAGGCGTTGCAGGATGGCAAGCTCCGCCGCATCCGGGCCGCGACCGGTGCAGCGGCGGAAGGCCGTCTCGATGCCCTGCTTTTGAATAAGCTTCTCAAGTGCGACGGCGAACTCGAAGCAGGCGGCGTCGTTCATCAGCGTGAGGGCCTGCAACGGCGTGTTGCTGCGGTTGCGCCGCGTGCAGGTGCTGTTCCCTTCGGGCGAATCGAAGACATTCAATGAAGGCGGCGGCGTGCCGCGGAAACGGAAGGTGTAGAGGCCGCGGCGAAACTTGTCTTCGCCGCTGCTCATGATCCAGGGGCGCTTCACTTGGCCCTGGCTGGTGACGCCTTCCGGAATGGGCGGGAAGACCGGAGGACCACCAAGCTTGGGGGAAAGCAGGCCGCTTGCGGAAAGCGCGACATCCCGCACGATCTCCGCATCCAGGCGCAGACGGCGCTGACGGCCCAGTAGCCGGTTGTTAGCGTCTTTCTCCCGCAAATCGGCGCGGTCGGAAGAAGCCTGGCGGTAGGTGGCGGAGGTAACAATGAGCCGGTGCATGGCCTTCAGGCTCCAGCCGCGCGCCATGAATTCAGTGGCAAGCCAGTTGAGCAGTTCAGGATGCGAAGGCGGCGAGCCGACAAGGCCGAAGTCATTGTCAGTCTCGACAAGGCCCACGCCGAAGTATTGCATCCACAGGCGATTGACGAGCACGCGTGCGGTGAGGGGATTATCGCGGCTGCTGATCCAGTGCGCAAGATCGAGGCGGTTCGGCGAAGGGTTGCTCGTTTTCAGTGGTGGCAGCACGGAAGGAGTGCCGGGGGTGACCTCGTCGGCGGGACGGGTAAAGTCGCCCTTGACGAAAACGGTGGTCTTGCGTGGCTTTGGCAGCTCGGCAATGACCAATGTGGTGTCGCCTTTCTTGAGCTGTTCATCCAGCAAAGTGTAGCGATCATTCAGCGCCATGAATTCGCTGACGCCCGCGCCTGTGCCGGTGACGTAGAGCAGGCGGTTCTGATCTAGCGTGCGTTTCTCTTTGGCTGTATCGAGAGCCTTAAGGATGGGCTTGCTCAACCGCTTGCGCGAGCTGGGCGTGAGGTCTGCTTCCCACTTGGCAAAGTCTTCCGCATTAGCATCAATGATGCTCTGGATCTGTTCGGCGGTCTTCTTCCATGCGGACGTGACGGCGGCGGCTTTGCCCTTGGGCAGCGCAATGGTCAACGTGGGCTCATCTTGGTTGTTAAGAAAAGCAAACAGGCGATAGTACTCCTTCTGCTCGACGGGATCGAACTTGTGATCATGGCATTGCGCGCAACCGATAGTTAGGCCAAGCCACACAGTGCTAGTCGTTGCGACGCGATCAAACACGCTGTCGATGCGGAATTGCTCCTTGTCGATACCGCCCTCCTGATTGATCTGGGTGTTGCGGTGAAATCCGGTGGCGATTTTCTGCGCTTCCGTTGCCTTGGGCAGCAGGTCACCGGCAAGCTGCTCAACGGTGAACTCATCGAAAGGCATGTCCGCATTCAAGGCGGAGACCACCCAGTCGCGGTACTTCCAGATTTGGCGGGGTGCGTCAATGGAGTAGCCGTTGCTGTCCGCATAGCGCGCCTGATCCAGCCACCAGCGGCCCCAACGTTCGCCATAGTGCTCGCTCTCCAAAAGGCGGTCTACAAGCCGCTCGTATGCATCCGGGTTTTCGTCCTTAACGAAGGCGGCGACTTGGCCGGGCGTTGGCGGCAGGCCGGTGAGATCGAGGCACAGGCGGCGGATCTGCGTGGTGCGTGCGGCAGCGGGCGAAGGTTTCAATCCCTCTTCGGCAAGCTTCACCTGAACGAACTTGTCGATCGGATGTGTGACGTTGGTGGCGGCGGGCGGTGCTGGATGATCGGGAGCAATGAACGACCAATGCGGCTCATATTTGGCACCCTCGGCAATCCAGCGTTTCACAATCTCGCGCTGCGCATCCGTAAGGTGTTTGCCGGTCTTGGGCGGCGGCATTATCTTCTCGGCATCAGTGCTTGTGAGGCGTGCCCACAGCTCGCTTTGCTCGGGATTCCCTGGCACGATGGCGTGCACGCCGTCATGCTCCGCCAGTGCTGCATCGCGCTGATCCAGCCGCAGACCGGCCTTGCGCTTCGCCTTATCAAAGCCATGGCAGGCGAAGCAGTTCTCCACCAGAATGGGCAGCACCTCGCGGCTGAACTTTACCGTCGTCGGTACGGCGGCAGACAGCGACACCCGGGCTAAAAGCACGGTGAGGGTGATGAGGACGGGGCTTTTCATGATCCAAATACGGACTTAGAAAACGGTCGTCGCGCGGAGAATCGTGCAACGGATGGGGCCGCCGGTGAGAAGAGCAGGGGGGCACGAGATAGCGACCACATCCGTCGGAGTGGTGCCGGAGCTACTTTTAGAGCGGGTGATGGGATCTTGCCGTAACGGCGATGATTAGGTTGCACTTTTTTCGAAAAAGTGCGCATCATGATGAATCAGTACGTGACCCTCATGAAGATATCTATGAAGACCAATGGATGGCGGAGTGCCCTCGGGGCGGCGGTGATCTTGTCTGCATGCACAGGCGGTGAGATTGAGGCACAGGACAGTCTGCGTGTGTGGAAGAACCTGCAAGGCCGGGAAATCAAGGCAACGCTGGTGTCGGTCAGCGGCGGTGAGGTGCAATTAAAACTTGAGAACGGGGCGCTTAGCAAGGTGCTGATGGCGACGCTATCCATTCCCGATCAAACCTTTGTTCGGCAATCCATGGGGAATGGCGCGGCGACTGCGGTCAAGTCGCCAGCTCCAGTGAGTCTTGCCTGGCCTGCCGCAATCACGATCAATCCCAAGGCGTTCGATATCACTACCGGCGAGCAGAATGCGGCGAAGCGGGAGTATGTGTACAACTCCGGCTCCTTCCGTTACATCGCGAAGGCACCGCTGAGCGGCACGGTGATGAGGGAGGTGGCGGCGGACTTTGAGCTTGCACGGCAGTTCATGGTGCAACTGCCCTGGGGCTGGCTGCCACAGCCAAAGGATGGCGGCAACTACAAGGTGTACCTGACGGAGACACTGCAGGACTTCATCGACCTGGGCGGCACCGACACTTCGTCTGCAGGCTCGAAGGACGACTACGTGTTCATCAAGTTTTCGACGCTCGGTCTGAAGAAAGTGGGAGCCCGCTATGCTTTCGATCCGCGTGACAGAACGGAGGGCGAAGTCATGAGCATGACCATCCGCCTGCTCATTGATGATATGCGGGCTCTGATGCAATCGTGGTCGGCGCTAGGGCTGGAACAGTTTACGCGAAAAGTAGCCTATCACAAGGGCGCGCTAAAATTGTCCAAGCTGGAGACCTCCCTCAAGACAACCATTGCCGAAGACTCAAGGACGAAACCGGATGTGAACCGCATGATGGACTACTTCCATCTGGCGAAGAAAGATACCCGTGCTGATGTGCTGAAGATCCGCGTGGAGAATCATTTCGATTCGGTAATGCTGTTCTACTTCTTTGGCTATCTAGACGGCGACGGCAAAGGCACACGGCTGCATGAGTATTACCGTGCCATCGCCCAGGAGTCACTGGGCTGGCGCGCCTTCCGGGAAT
>JAQGPI010000604.1 GCA_028293175.1 Verrucomicrobiaceae bacterium
ATCAGCGGCGAGGCGAATGGCATCAAAGGCTTCCTGTTCGAATACACGTCCGCTCTCTGGGGTGAACTCGGCTGCGCCTTGAAGGCGTGGCGGCGGCGCGGGTTTGATGTGATTCACCTGTGCAATCCACCGGATCTGCTGTTCCTGGTGGCCTTGCCGTTCAAGATGATGGCGGGGGTGAAGGTGATCTTTGATGTCCATGACCTATGGCCGGAGATGTTCGAAGCGAAGTTCGGCCGCCGCGGCCTCATGTACTGGGCGGTGCGGCTGGCCGAACGCTGCACCCTGGCCCTTGCCGATGCGGTGATGGCGACGAATCAGAGCGTGCTGTCGGCGGTGAAATCACGCGGGCACAAAACTGATGAAGAGACCTTTGTGGTGCGCACGGCGCCCAACATTCTGAGCGGTTCGTACAGCGAGAACCCAGAGCTAAAAAGAGGCCGCACACACCTCGTGGGCTACATTGGCGTGATGGGCAATGCCGATGGTGTGAGCTACCTCGTGGAGGCCGCGCACCACATTGTTCACACCCGCAAGCGTGAAGATGTGCAGTTCCTGCTGATGGGAAGCGGTCCCGAGCATGCGGAACTGGTGCAGCAACGCGATGCGCTGGGCTTGCAGGCCCAGGTGGACATGCCGGGCCGGGTGACCAATGAATTCCTGTTCACCGCGCTGAAGACCATTGATCTAGGTGTCGCCTGTGATCCCATCAATGCTTACAACGACCATTGCACGATGAACAAGACCCTGGAGTACATGGCCTTTGGCAAAGCCCAGGCGATGTTCGGCACCCGCGAGGGGCGCTATTCCGCCGGCGATGCGGCGCACTACGTGATGGAAAACTCCGCCGAAAAGCTCGGCGATGCGATTCTGGAAATGCTCGATGATCCGGCCCGGCGTGAATGCATGGGGCGCATAGGTCATGAGCGGCTCACCACGGAGCTGTGTTGGCCGAAATCGGTCGAGCAGTTGCTGGCAACTTATTCATGGGCTTTGAAAACGCCCTAACCTCTCTCCCCGGTTCAATGCGTCTCCTCGTCCTCATTCTCTTCCTTCTAGGCCTGCTGGCCACCGGTGTTCTCGGGACAGAAACCAGCCTTCTGTTCTTTTGGCCGGGCTGCCTGCTTATTGGGCTTGCGGGCCTGCTGGTGGGATTGCGCTGGCAGATGCGCATTTCCTTTGCGCCGAATGACCTGTGCCTGCTCTCCGTGCTGCTACTCACGCTTTATTTGCTCGGGCGGGCTTGGCTTTCTCCGGTGGCACTGTATGCGCGGGAGGACATTTTCATCATTCTCGGCTGCTTTGTCACTTATGTGCTCACGGCCACCGTGGCCAGCCACCCTCGCTGGCGGCTTGGCATCATGGGCGTGCTGGTGCTGCTGACATTGGGCAATCTCGTGGTCGGGTTCATTCATTTCTCCGGCAACCCCGGCTTCCATGTGGTGCCGCATTTCGTTCGCACCTTTGGCGCGGGCCGCATCGGCGGTTTCTTCAACAATGCCAACCACCTCGCCGCCTTCCTCTCGCTGGTGATGTTCCTGAGCGCCGGGCTCACCTTCTTTGGTCGTGGCAGCGCCTCAGTGAAGCTGCTGCTGGGTTTCCTTGGCCTTGCCTCCGCCATTGGCATGGCGCTCACCCAAAGCCGTGGCGCGATGGTGGGCATGGTCGGCGGCGTAGCTATGCTGGGTACGGTGTCGCTCTGGGTGATGTGGAAGACACAGCGGCACATCTTTGGCAGGCTACTCATCGGCATCGCCATCCTAGCTGCTCTGGGGGGGGCGGTGATCTACATCGTCAACCAGGAGAGCGTGAAGCGCAGGATGGTGAGCAATCCGGTGAACAAAGATGTGCGCCTGCACATCTGGGAGGCGGCCTTGCAGCAGCACGCCATGCAGCCGGTCACGGGCATGGGCTCGCGAGCCTTCTATGATTACTGCATCACCCTGCGGCCCAAGGGTATGCCGGTGTATCACAACGATCCGCTCTTCGCCCACAATGAGTACATCCAGGTGCTGGCGGATTACGGCTGGATAGGGCTAGTGCTGGCGGTGGCGGCAATCCTTCTGCATCTCAGCCACGGCCTGCGTTTTGTGAAGTGGTTCGGCGAAGAGCGGTTCCTCAATACTGGAGTGCTTTCGAGCAATACCCTGGGCTTTGCCGTGGGTGCTCTGAGCGCCCTGGCGGCGACGCTTCTGCATGCGGCTTTCGAGTTCCATTTCCATGTGGCCGCCACTGCCATCACCGCCGCCTTTGCCGCTGGTTTGCTGGCGAATCCTGGGTTTGATGCGGGTGAAGGCGGCGGTGGTCGCATGCCCAAGGTGCGGCTGTTCAGCAAGCTGGTGCTCATCGGCGCTTCGGTGTGGATGATTGGGGGCGCGGTTAAGCTGGGCCCCGCCGATTATGATGCCGCCCAGGCCCAGATCTCCGCTTCGCAGGATGACATGCAAGGTCGCATGGAGTGGCTCGACAAGGCTGTGAAGCGCGACCCGCTCAATCCCGAGCACTGGTACCAGCGCGGCCTTGCCTTCATGGATCAATGGAAGCCGACACTGCCGAAAAGCGTGGGCAATCGCGTGCTTGAAAAGGCGGCGAAGGACCTCCAGCAGGCGGTGAAGCTCAATTCCCAGCACTATTTATATTCTCTGGCTCTCACTGATGCCTATGACGCGCTGCAAAGACAGCAGGAGGCCCTGGCTTCAGCGCAACTGGCGGTTAAAGCAGCGCCCTGGCATGAAGAATCACGTCTCGGGCTTGCCATCCACTATCATCGCTGGGGGCAATTTGCCGAAGCGGAAAAGGCTTACTTGTGGGCCTGGCATGGCAGGCTGCGCAATCCCGAGGGAGCGATGGGCTGGGGCGAGGGCTATCAGCGCCTCTTGCGTGATGCGGCCGATGCAACGAAGTAGCTTAAGATCCATCCCAAGCGACGAGAGGCGGCCATGTGGGCCGCCTTTTCATTTTCGGGTCAGAATCATCCTGGGTTCTTATTCCAAAAATAGCACGAATTTATCAGCGCCTCGTACGTCCAATTCGTATAACTATCGCCATAAGGGCCCGGATCTTGTTACATTCCGTCCTCTTATCCCCCTAACCCTCCTATGAAATCGCTGTTCGTCACTCTCCTCCTTCTCGGAGGTATTTTCCTCGCTTTAGACTACACCGGCACCCTTGGGGAGCGCGTCGTTTTCAAGTCATTGAACAAGCCAGCAGTGATCGCGCCTCCCCCGCGAGGGGAAGAGGCCAAGCCCAAGCCTGCGGTGGCTGGGCCCATGAAGCCTGCATCCACTGTGGCTACAACACCCCCTCCTGCCACGGTGCCCGCTCCCACTGCCACCACGCCTCCAGTGGCAGATGCTTCTGGTTT
>JAQGPI010000630.1 GCA_028293175.1 Verrucomicrobiaceae bacterium
GAGCAAGGCCACGGCCACCACCACGCAGCCCAGCGGGGCCAGCCATTCGATCACGTTCGCCGCATTCACATTCCACCGCGGATAGATGAACATCAGCGGTTGCGGCCATGCCAGATTGCCCAGATAAAACGCCATCACGCGCCCGGCGGTGATCAGCCGCTCAGGCCCGCTGCGCGCCCATTCGGCTTCATTTGCGCCCTCCAGATTCTGCGACCACATGGAGAGCGCCACCGTCGCCAGCGCCAGCAATCCAAAGGGAATAATGGCCAGCCAGCGCTTGAACGGCAGCCGCCCCGTGATCCACCACGAGCACAGCAAGAGTATCGGCGGTAGCACCACCGTGGAGGACTTGCTAGCCATCGCCAGCAGTGCGAAGAGGACCGCCAGCAGATAGCGGCCTCGCGACGTAGCGCCGCCCTTTTCCCACTTCGCGTAGAAGTACACGCAGAGCACGAAGAACAGCCCGGACTGCGCGTTTTTGAGCTCGCTGATCCAGGCCACGGATTCCACCTGCACCGGATGAATCGCCCATAGCGCCGCTCCCAGCCAAGCACCGCGAACGCCGAGCACTTGCAACGTGCGCCACAGCAGCACGGCCGTGGTCGCGTGAAACGCCACATTCACGAGGTGATAAGGCAGCGCATTCAGCCCCCAGAACTGGAATTGCAGCCAGAAGCAGGAGATCACCAGCGGACAGATGCGCGCATGCATCGAGGTCCAAATATCCGCAAAATGCAGCGGTCCGATGAGGCAGGGATTGCCAGTGAGGTAGATGTCATCATCCCAGATGAAACCCAAGTGCCACACCCCGCGATAGGCAAAGGCCACGATGGCGACCAGAATGACCACCGCGAGCCAGGGATGCGCCGCAGGGAAAGTCTGCCGGATCACATGCTCCTGGAAGGAGCTAGCAGGCGGTGAATCAGGTGCGTGGGGACGGGAGGAGGGCATGCGGAAGGAATGGGTGACCATTCAATCGCAAAGAACCTCTCCGCACAAGCCTACAACAGCCGGTCGCCGTAGCCGCGCCCGGCCTTGCCTTTGAAGTAATTGCAGAACGAGCGGTTCACCACAGCGAAGCCACCGGCGGTTGGGTAATCGCCGCTGAAGTACCAGTCGCCGTATTCACCGCCCAGGGCGGAATGCAGATTGGGGATGTTTTGGAAGATGACCTTCAGCTCGCCTTTCCAGGCCGTGTCCTCCGGATAGATCAGCTCGGCCACCTTCTTGGAGATTTCCTCATCGCTGAAGGGCGCGTAGATCGCCTTCACCGCATTGATCATCTGGCCCTTGGGCTTCTTCAGCTCCTCAAGACAGGCCTTATAAGTGTCGTCCAATACACGGCCCATACCACGCTCCGCCAACAGCTTGGTCGCGGCCTGGAAGGCGATGAACTTGCCCAGCTCCGCCATGTCGATGCCGTAGCAGTCCGGATAGCGGATCTGGGGTGCGGTGGAGACCACCACGATGCGCTGCGGATTGGTGCGCGCCAGGATGCGCAGCAGGCTGGTCTTGAGCGTCGTGCCGCGCACGATGGAGTCATCGATCACCACAAGATTGTCCTTCTCCGAGACCACGCCGTAGGTGATGTCGTACACGCTGGACACCAGCTTGTCGCGGCCGGTCTCCTGCGCTATGAAGGTGCGCATCTTGATGTCCTTCAGCGCGATCTTCTCACCGCGCGGCCAGTTGCGCAGCACGAGGTCATCGATCTTCGCTTCATCGTATTCGCCATTCTTGAGCATCTCCATGATGGCATCCTTCACCACCCCGCGGCGGCTTTTGCGGAGGCCATCTAGGAAACCGAAATAAGCCGTCTCCGCTGTGTTCGGAATGAAGCTGAGCACCGTGTGCTCAAAGTCATTGCCGATCGCATCGATCAACTGCGGGACCAGGTGCTCGCCCAAATTTTTGCGCTGACGGTAGATGTCCGCATCGTTGCCGCGCGAGAAGTAGATGCGCTCGAAGGAGCAGGGCTTGAACGGACGCGGTGCAGTGAAGGGGCTCAGGCTCGTCTTGCCATCGGCCTTCATCACCAGCACATGGCCGGCGGGCACTTCCTTCACGTCCTCGTGGCGGACTTCGAACACGCTCATCAGGGCGACGCGTTCGGAGGCGAAGCTGAGCACTTCATCGTTCTCGTAATAGAAGCAGGGTCGGATGCCGTTGGGATCGCGCATCACGAACAGGTCGCCATTGCCCACCACGCCCACGATGGTGTAGCCGCCGTCCCAGTTGTGGGCCGATTTGCGGATCACATCCGCCACATCCAGCTTTTCGCTGATGTGCTGCGGAATGTCCATGCCCGGCATGCCGGAATCGCGGAGCTGGTGATAGAGCTGCGTATGCGCCTCATCGAGCTGGAAACCGATCTCCTCCAGCACGCTCTGGGTATCCGTGCCGAAGACCGGATGCTGCCCGCGCTGCATCATGGTTTCGTTCAGCTCAGCCGTGTTGGTGAGGTTGAAATTGCCCATCACCATGAGGCTGCGCGTGGGCCAGGTGCTGCGGCGCAAATAGGGATGCAGGCAGCCTTTGCCGAAATCGCCCGAG
>JAQGPI010000080.1 GCA_028293175.1 Verrucomicrobiaceae bacterium
AACTGGCTGAGCTATCGCAACGGCTCGGCGCATCTCTCCGCGATGAAGAGCGGGTTTGCCGGCACGGAGACATGGCAGGAAATCGAATACGTGGCGCTGCTGCAGACCGCTGCCTCGCCGGCGGTGATGGCGTACGGCATGCTGGGGATGATGCACTACGATGCGCTGGGCGTGCTGCCGCAGATCAGCGTGCCCACGCTGGTCGTGGCTGGCGACAAGGACTCCACGACGCTGCCAGAGGCAAGCCGGACGATGCAGGCCTCGATCCCAGGGGCAAAAATAGCCACGCTGAATCCCGCGAAACACATGGGCTTCATGGAGCACCATGATGCCTATGACAGCCTCTTGAAGTCGTTCATCCTGGATGTCACGCAGGCGTCCACAGCTCCCGCGCGGCGGGCGGTATCCGTGTAACGGAGGTGCTGCAAGCGACGCGCGCTCGATTTTAGACAAGTATGCCGAAAGTGGCTGCGGCTTTGGTCGCAGCCACTTTTTTTGTGCACCTGAAGGATGTGTGGCGCAAACGTCGTCGCTTCGCTAAAAGCGGTGAGGAAACGCATGCGCGTTTCACGAAAAGGCCTGCCCAAGGGGCTGCGGCTTCATCCGCATCAGGCAATGCTTTGCGCAATGGGTGCGGCCTTGCGTGCCCCATATTTGGCTGGCTCCAGGATGTTTAACAGGTCTGGTCGATACCGCCATAAGCAACGTTTTGTCTACCGTTTAGAACGTAAAGTAAAACGCTCACACCTTATCTCATTTCAACTTATCTTCATGCACATCACCGCAATGACCTCCGCATACGCCATCCTTGAACCGCGCCGGAACCCGGACCCTTCGCGCCGCCTGCCTTCCGCCGAACCGCTGAGCTGGGAGCACCTGTACGGCGAGCCCTCAAAGGACTTTGATGATGACGAGGAAGATGAGTTCGGCTTCGGCAACTACGACTACGATGACGACGAAGAAGAGGAAGATGATGAGGAGGTCGATGAAGACGCTGAGCGAATCGACCGCGAAGATTCAGACGACTTCGACAGGAAGCCCGAGGACGAGGACTAAACGCAATCAATTGCGCCTATTCACATCACACTTTCCCCAAAACTAGCCCACTATGCGACACCTTATCATTCTCATTGCTCGCTGCTTCCTGCTCCAGACCGGTGCACGCCAGCTGCTTGCTGAGCGCTGGGAGCTTTCCAAGTACAGCGCCGCGCTTGCCATTAATGCAGCCGCTGCCGCGAAGGAATGCCTGCTCTTTACCAATCAGGTCGCCTGCCGCACTGGCGAGGAATGGGTGCAGGTCGCTCCCTGGGGCGAGCATCCGAATGTGAAGGGCGTGCAGGTGACCACACGATCGGAATGGTGACCATCATCCGGCAGGTGCCTGCCGATGGAACGGACACAATCTCGGCAATGCCGGGAGTGAAGGGAGGTTCGCTTGCTCTCGGTGGAGGAAACGGCCCGCCATCGGCGGACATCAGCAGTCCTGGATCCGATGGAGTGCCTGTCGATCTTTGGATTCCTTGCTGGTCTTGCGGCACGGGCATTATTTCAGCTTACAGCGGCTCGGGTGGCACAGGATTTGACAATGGCGTGAATTCCACGGCTGGCGGGAATGGCGGTGCTGTCAGCCTTCGGGTGGGAGATGTCAGCATTCCCTACTTATATTGTGCTGCGGGTGGGGGCGGTAATGCCCTTTATTCTGATGGCATGGGCGGGAATGGGGGCGCCATGACGGTGAAGGCCATTGAGAACCTTCGTTGCGACTACCTGACCTTCTACAATTCCAGCGGCGGCACGGGAGCCGCCGCCTCGGGGGCCGCAGGCAGCGTGGTCGCCACGATTTATGATCTTGGCCCGGTCTCATCAGCCCTGACGAACCTAACTGTCAACGACAACGGCCTCGGTTCGCTCCGCTTGGTCCACAGCCGGGTGACGCTGACCACCAACGGTGTAGGCACGCTTACTTATGGCAATAATGTGATGGGCGGCAACTCCATGATGTACACGACAGGGGCTGTTGACATGGGCGGCAATTCCACAGGCTGGTAGTGTCTCATATCATCTCATTGTTAAAGCCAAAGACCAATACTCAGAAAACACCCTCCCATCATGGACGCCAACTACTTCATCGCGCCTGCCGTCATCAGCATCGGCGGCATCACTTACACCACGCTTACGGACATTGTTGTCAATCAGAGCGTCACCACCGGGAGTGTCAGCTCCATGTTCGGGGGGCAGCTTTCAGCGTTTCCCACGGCGGTGGAAAACATCATCTCCTTCACCCCTCATGGAGTGATGAGTTCTGGCAACCTGACGAACCTCTTTCCCTTGCTGAACAAAGCTCCGGGGGGCACAGTGTTCAGCGACCAGGTGTGCACCATCATTGATGTGAATGGCAAGCGCGGCACCTATTACAACGCGGCGGTGAAGGTGCAGCCTTACCTCGATTTGGGCCTCGACAAGGTCGGTTGCTTCGGTCCCGTGACCATTGGTGCGCTGCATGCGAAATCGGGCGCTGACATAGGGAAGCTGGTGCAGTACGACACCACGGAATTCCCCTCCTGGAGCGTGCTGCCCACCACGCGGTTCAGTGCCGCGCCGCTGGTCTCGTGGTTCGATGACCGCACCACGGGTCATACCGCCGCCGCCACGCTGACGAGCAATGGCACCAATGTGTCAGCTGATGACACTGTCACCATTGATGGGACAGTGTATACGTTCAAAATATCTCCCACTTCCGCGCGCCAGGTGACCCGCGGTGACACTGCGCTGGCCTCTTTGCAAAATCTCCGCAAGGCCATCAATGCCAGCGGCATCGCCGATGTGAACTACGGCGCCGGCACCACCGCCCATGCCTCCGTCACCGCCGGAATGATCGATCCCGCCGCGCCTTCCCTCAAGGTGCATGCGAAGAATCCCGGCGTGGCCGGCAACAGCATCGCCACTTCTAAGTCTGCCAGCAGCCTCTCCTGGGGCTCGGGCATGGCGGGCGGCACGGATTACTCGGCGGCGAAGGCGGTAGGGCACGCCGGCAGCGACAAGGGCTGGCTTGATCTGGCCACCAGCGGCGGCGTACGCATCACGCCGAAGCAGGCGCTGAAGGCGCAGCCGCATTCGCAGTACGGCGGCATCGGCAACTACACGTGCACGGAGACGGGCGTGGATATTGACTTCCAGCCGGTGGACCTTTCCATCGCAGCCTTCGATGCAGCGCAGCCGCTCACCGTTGGTGCACCCCTCACGCGCGGCGATTGCGTGGTGACGGCGGATGGCGGCGAAGGACAGAGCCTCACGGCGTGGCTGAGCCAGTGCCTGTTCGCCGGCGGCACCAAGACGTACAGCGCCTCCACCCTGTTCCAGGGCGCGGTGAGGCTGTCCTCCTCGCTCACGGCGGAGAATACCGCCCTGGTGTCGCAGGCCCGCATCAAATTGTCCTAATTCATCCCACAACGCCACCACCCTCTCATGATCAGCATCGCCACCGGCACAAACATCCTGCGACCCGGCCCGCGCACCTGGCTGGCAGGATGCCCGTGGGTTTCGCCAAATGCCTGGAGCGCGGAGAGCAGCACGCCGCAGGCTCCCACCCGTGAGAGTTTCACGGCGAAGGGTGCCTTCTGGCGGGCGGCAAAGAGCCGCGATCTGGGCAATGTGCAGACGGTGTGGTCCTTCACCTCACACATCCAGCTCGCCAGCTTCCAGGCCTCCGCCGCGTTTGTGGCCGGGCTCACTGAGGCTGGCACCTGGCAGGGCGTGCTGGAATGGTGGGTGCCACAGGCTGACTCCCAGGAAACGTACGCCGTGTACCGCGCGGCGGAATGCGCGGTGCAGTGCACCCTGCTGGAGGTGGTGGGCGTGGGCGTCACCGTGGCCTACCGCGCCACGTTCGGCGTCCTCACCTTCTGCGGGAGTGAGACAGTGTACCTAGATGTCCTGGGCGATGGCCTGGGCAATGTGCGGGGCGACTACTTGAGCTCCGGCTGGTTGCAGTACCACCATGTCATCGGCCCCAGGGCTTATGACGGTGTACTGGAGACGGGTTCTCCACCGTCCGGCGGTGATGATGATGATCCCGGCGGCGATGATGGTCCTGGTGGCGGCGGCGGTCCCAGCGGCGATCCCCCGCCTGGCGACATCCTCGGTACGGGCTTTGGCGATGAGCTGGGCACTGGCATCGACAGCGACGTTTTAGGAACTGGAATTTAAACATTATGGCCACCATACTACCCAATGACATCGGCAGCGCAGACGCGCTGGAAACCGAGCAGCACTTCTTTGTAAACCAGTCCGGCCTGCTCAAGCAGGACACGCTGGCCAGCCTCATTGCATTGATACAAAGCAATATTCTCGTGCCTGTCGCAAGCGGCGGCACCGGCGTCACCACGGCAGAGGAGGCCCTTGCCTCCCTGCTCCCCGCGCAGGCCGGCCAGGAGGGCAAGGTGCTCGGCACCGATGGCACCGCCGCCGCCTGGGTGGCCCTTCCGGAAGCCCCGCCGATGGCGCTCCTGACCGGCACGGGCTTGCCCGAGGGCGTCGTCACCTCCCCTGTGGGCAGCCTCTATGTGGATACCACCGGCGTGGGAGCGGTGCTCTGGGTGAAGGAATCCGGCACGGGCTCCACTGGCTGGGCAAATAAATAGTTCACATCATAATCCATCACACTTTACTATCATGGCCGCCATCGATTCCTCCCGCGTTTTTGAAGTCTCTGAACTCGACGCCGTCACTGCGCCGCCTATCGAGGGCGATAAGTTCCTCGTCTCGCGCGGCAGGCGCAGCGGCGGCATGCTGCTGACCGAACTTTTCAACTGGGTGAAGGCATCCCTCGAGGGATACTACCTGAAGGTGCCCACGGGGCTGGCCGCGCCCCCCTCGGCGGAAGACGGGGACAAGACCTATCTCTTGAAGGGGACGAGCCAGTTCGCCCTCACCCTGTCCACCTTGTCATCTTATATCAAGGGCAAGCTCGACCCGTATTACATCTGGGGCGGCGCCACTTCGCAGCTTCCGGCGATTCCTTCGTTGCAAGGCGCGGTGTTGCAGGCGGGAGCCTCCGCCGGGACGGTGGTGTGGAGCGCAGGCACGGGCTCGGGCGGCACTATTACGCAGAGCGGCACCCGTAGCACGGCTGTGACCCTCAACAAACAGTCCGGCCAGATAACGATGAACGCCACGAGCCTCGCGGCCGGTGCCATGGCGAGCTTCACGGTGAACAACAGCTATGTGGCCGCCACGGATGTCGTCGTCATCAATGTGAAGAGCCCGGCCACGGGCACCCTGGCCGCCTTCGTTACGGCCGTCGCCAGTGGCAGCTTCCAGGTCACCGTGCGCAACCATGGGGCCGCCGCAGACACGACTGTTTGCGTTTTGCAGTACACTGTCCTACGCGCCTCCAACAGCTAAAATCTTTCCTCCCTCGACCGCCATGCCCACCGTGCCATACAAGGTTCAGACCACCAGCGAAGCCGTCAATCCACAGGCGCTCGACCAGCAGGCCCAGGGCCTGGCCGGGTTGCAGTCCGCAGCGGACAAGCTGCTGGCCACGCTCCAGCAGATTGCCGAGGCGAACAAGGCCGTGGCCGCGAGCGCTGCCAGCATGGCACCGGCAGTTCCGGCCCCAGCCAGCCCCCCCCCTGCGCCCGCGGTCGATCCGGAGGTGAAGAGGGCCGTGGATGAGCTTACCCGCATCTCGAAGGAGGAGGATGCCGCGCACGCGAAGTCATGGGAGCCGAGGCAGCCCGTCGATGAAGTGAAGGCGGCCAAGGACAAGCTGCAAGACCTGAAGGTGAAGCGCGGCTACGACATGAAGACCTTCAAGGACCAGGGCCCTTGGACCGACAAGACGATGCAGGAGATGCTGGAGAGGGCCGGCAGCGACCCCGACATGAAGGAGTTTGCCGATGATGTGACCGAGGCGCAGGCGCGTGAAGGCCGGGCCAAGGCCGCCCCAGCAAAGGCTGCGGAGGCGAAGCGCTACGAGGAAGCCGCGAAAAAGCGCGGCGAGGATTCGCTCAAGCCGGAGCAGGCCCGCAAGCAAAAGTACCTCGACGACGAGCAGTTGCGCAAAGACAAGCTCCAGTATGATGAGGCACGCCACAAGGACGCCATCCTGGACCCCGACCACGTCAAAACACTCGATGAAGAGTGGGACAAGAAGCACCCCGCCAAGCGCCCTTCCTCCGCTGAAAACACAGCGGGCAATGAAGGTGGTGAGGCTTCCTCGTCCGACATTCTCAAGCTGCTGGCGCAAATCGAGAAGAACACCCGCAACAGCGGCGGCGGCAAAGGAAAAGGCAAGGGTGGCAATGATGAGCCTGACGACGAGGACGAAGAGCCTAACACCGAGGAGGACGACAATAAAGGCGGCGCAGGTGGCAAGAAAAGCGACAGAGCCACGCGCATCGCGAATCACAACCAGGGCCGCCAGCACAGCAGGCATGTGGGCGATAACGACGGCCTCATCACCAGTGCCCGTTCCGGCCAGCATGCGGGGGAGAAAGTCAACGCCCCGGGCCAGACCGGCCACCACGGCGGCGCACGCCATGGTGGTGGTGGCGGCGGAGGAGGTGGAGGTGGCGGAGGCAGCCGCATCATCAGGGGTCCCGATGGCGAAGAGCTGGACCCTGAGAAGATGGCCGCCGCCCTGCACCAATTGCAAAAGAATCACGCCCTGGCCTCCGGGGAGGTGGCGGATGGCAAGGTGCGCAAGGCCAAGCCCGCCGACCCGGAGGGACCGCTGGTTACAGGTATCAACGACGGCCGTACCGACCACGCGGAGCAGCGCGAGAAGGAAAACGAAAGGCGCCGCCATCAGCGAGATTTGAAGACCAGCCACGAGCTCGATGAGCTGCTGGGTGAGAAGGGCGGCAAGGCCAATGGCGCCGTCGCAGGCAGGGCGCAGGCAGGCATGACTGGGGCTGCCGCCAAGGGAGGCGGGGAGGGAGCAAGGTTCGGCGGCAGCTCCCACGACGTGGGCGCGCAGAACGAGCAGCGCATCATGAGCATGGTGAAAAACTTTGGTACAGTGGGAGACAAATTAGGACAAGTGGCGGACAAGATGGTGAAGAAGCTCGACTCTACCTCCGGTGCGATGGAGCACCTTTCCGCCGGCCAGAAGGTGCTGCGCGGCCGCCAGCAGCGCCGCATCAAGATGGAGGCCGGGCAATGATCACCTGCACTCTCAGCATCAATGGCGGCCCACAGCTCAATGTGGAAGACCTGGGCGTGGAGCTGCACACCCGCAGCGAGTCCAACCAGGCCGAGGGCCAGATCCAGCTCACCGTGCTGCGCAAGCCGGATGAGCCCTTCCTCTTCAGCCTCAACGACAAGGTCACCCTTTACCTTAACGGCCAGCGCTGGTACACCGGCCTCGCCGATCAAGGCAGCGTGCTGGCCTCCTCCACCGATCAC
>JAQGPI010000026.1 GCA_028293175.1 Verrucomicrobiaceae bacterium
CCCCCCAGCCGCAGCCGACGGACCGCAAGTATTCGCCGATGTGATCCTGCCCATCCTGGAAACCAAGTGCAACAAGTGCCACAACGCCGACAAGTCGAAGGGTGATCTCCGCATGGACACCTATGAAATGCTGGTCAAAGGCGGCCAGGATGACCAAGTGAAGAGCATTGTGCCTGGCAAGCCCGATGACAGTCTAGTGATCAAGCGCATTGCCCTGCCCGACGACGACGATGACCACATGCCGCCGGATGGCAAGGATCAAGCCACCAAGGAAGAGACCGCACTGCTCAAATGGTGGATTCAGGAGGGAGCTTCCAACACTCTCGCCGTCAAGGATGCCAAATTTCCTGCAGAGCTACAGGCCACGGTCGATGGTGTGCTGAAAAAGTGACCTGCGCCTTAGCTCGCCAGTTTTGCAACTCTGTGAAACATTGGGGGGCTCCATCACCGATTAGTCGTTACACGTTACTCTTCATTTTCCACTTCACGCCATGCTTCGTACCCCGCTTCTTGCCCTGATCGCTTTTGCTTCGCTGGTTCACGCCCAGGAAGACAAGGCGCTTGCCGATACCGTCGCCAAGATCAACGCCACTGGCGCTTCGCTGGCCCCTGTAGCGGCCGATGCCAAGACCTATCGGTTTACCGCGTTGAACGTGGCCAAAGATTTCAATGACGCCGGTTTGGCCGCGCTCGCGCCTGTAGCTGATAAGCTCGTGGCAGTGGATCTCGCCCGCACCAAGGTCACCGATGGCGGCCTGAAGGCGCTTGAGGGCATGAAGAACCTCACGGAAATCCATCTGGAAAACACTCCCGTTACTGATGCGGGCCTCGACCATCTCACCGGCCTCGCTTCACTAGAGTATCTCAATCTGTACAGCACCAGGGTGACAGATGCGGGCGTGAAGAAGCTCACCAAGCTGGGCAAGCTCAAGGCGCTTTATCTCTGGCAGACCGCGGTGACCAAGGAAGGAGCCACGGCTTTGAAAAAGGCCATGCCCAGCACCCATGTGAACATTGGCTGGACTTCGGAAGACGATGCCAAGCCAGTAGCCGTGGTGGCCGCAGCACCAGCACCAGCGGCTGCCCCCATCGCTGGCGCACCAGCCAAGGATGCCGCAAAGCCTGCGCCTCCCGCTCCTGCCGCAGACGCTGCGAAGCCTGCCGCTGCTAGCGCACCGCTGGACCCTGCTGCAGCCGCCAAGGCCATCGTGTTTAAAGATGTGGTGCTGCCGATCATTGAGTCCAAGTGCGTTGCCTGCCACGGTGCAGAGAAGGCCAAGGGCAAGCTGCGCATGCACACCTTTGAGGCCATCATGAAGGGGGGCAGCGATGGAGCCACCACGGTCGTCGCCGGCAAGCCTGCCGATAGCCTCATGATCAAGCGCGTGAACCTGCCGAAGGATGACGATGACCACATGCCCCCAGCGGATGAGAAGCAGCTTTCCAAGGAAGAAGTCGCCGTCCTCAAATGGTGGGTGGAGCAGGGTGCATCGGATTCCATCACCGTCGCCGCTATCAAGAAGACACCCGATGTGGAAAGCATTCTTGGCAGCCTGATCAAGTCGGGTGCGAAGGCCGCTTCCGCCGCCGCTCCCAAGGTGGCCGCAAAGCCCAAGCCGAAGCCCCTGACGGATGCCGAAAAGAAGGCCGTGGCCATGGTGGCTGCCAAGATGCAAGCCCTTGGTGCCTCGCTGATGCCGCTGGCTTTGGATACCGAACAGCAGCGCCTTAGCGTGATCAATGCCGCCGACAAGTTTGGCGACAAAGAAGTGGCCGAACTCCTTCCCATCGCCGCGCAGGTGCTCTGGGTGGATCTGGCCCGCAGCCAGGTCACCGACGCTGGCATTGCGACGCTCGCCAAGCTTCCGAACCTTGAGCGTCTGCATCTGGAAAACACGAAGGTCACCGACACTGGCCTTGCCAGCCTGACGGGCCTCAAGGGCCTAGAATACCTCAATCTCTATGGCACTAAGGTGACGGATGCTGGCATCGCCAAATTGGCAGCTAACAAGGAACTCAAAAAGCTCTTCGTGTGGCAGACCGGCGTGACCCAAGCGGGAGCAAAGGCGCTCGAAGCCAAGGTGCCTGGCCTCGTTGTGAATGTGGGTCTTAGCGAAGCAGAAATCGCCAAGCTCACCGCTCCACCACCGGCACCACCCCCAGCTCCAAAGCCTGCTGCCGCAGCCCCTGCTGCGAAGAAGGATGCTGCAAAGCCTGCCGCTACTCCTCCTGCCAAGAAAGACGAAGCCAAGCCAGCAACTCCCCCGCCAGCCGCAAAAAAGGAAGCTGCCTCGCCACCTGCGGCCAAGAAGGATGAAGCCAAACCGGCTACCCCTCCTCCTGCTGTGAAGAAGGAAGAGGCCAAGCCCGCCGCGGCACCAGTTTCTGCCAAAAAGGAAGAGCCGAAGCCTGCTGCGAAGTAATTTGCAATTCGGAGAGTGTACCTTCTTTGATTAAAAAGGCACGTTGCTGGGGTTTGGAACAGAGATTGGCAGACTGGAAAAGCCTGCCACACATTGAAGGCCGGTTGCCCAATGTGTAGCAGGCTTTCCAGCCTGCATTCAGGGAGCCGTCAATTAGCGCCGGCCACTGCTATTGGAGTGTGAGTATCGCCAACAAAATGCGTGCTTCTTTCAAGCGCCGAGGCACTTGCAAGTGCCTCTCCACGTTCTACTTACCGCCGCTTCTTCCTTGGACTCAGATCAATCGTCAGCACGATGGGCCGATGATCGCTGCCTTGGTAGAAATCTTTGGCAGTGTAAATGAAGGCGTCCCGGTCATTCACGAACGGTCGCAACGCCGGACTTACAAAGAAGTAATCCAGCCGTGAATAGAGATCGTGCAGATCCCAGAAATGGGTCCACACCTCATCGTTGGCATCGCGTAGCGCCACATCATGCAGCAGTAGGGTAGGGGTGGCGCGGTTGCCACGGATCTCATCGATGGGAGCCTCCCTCGGCTCCTCATTGAAATCCCCGTAGAGCATCACCTTTTCCTCCGGATGCTCGGTGAGCAATTGATCCAAATACTCGCGCAGCAGATGAGCTTCATTGCGCCGCATCAGCTCTTGATCGGCTTCCGCAGTTTCGCGTTTGGATTTGAGATGAAGGCCTAGCAGGCGGAGTTGGAAGTCCGGTTTTATCTGCACCGTTGCATCCAGGATGCCACGCTGGAAAGGCAATGTCAGTTCTCCGATCTGGTAGGTGAGGTCGGGTTGTGAATGCGCCGCCACTACGGGGAATTGGCTCAGCAGTCCTAGCCTCCGTGTTGGATCGCCACCATGGGCATACACCACATGCGGGTATTGCAGGCCTGCTGCCGCCAGCCGTTGACGCAGATCCTGCAGGTCTTCCATGGTACCTATCTCGCATACGCCCAGGATGGCCGGAGCAATGGCCGTGAGGTACTGCACCACCTTGACCTTCTCCCGCTCTGGCTTGCCTGCGGGCTTGATGCCCGGCACCGGCGCACGCTCGGTGGTTAGCCAGTTGCGCAAGTTGTAGGAGCACACTCGGTGCGAGACCGACGGCTGCTCAGCGGGGGCTGTCGCTGCCAAGAAAAAGGCGGTGAGCATTGCTGCTCCCCGCCTGAAAGATGGTAGAAGATGAAGGCTTAAACTGCCGGACGACCTCTGCTTCATACAAGTAGAGCGAGGTCAGGGCCGGAAGCGGCCGAAATTAAGCCTCGTGATGGTCGCGCTCCCGCTCGACGGCTGCCGAGGCAGGTGAAGGGGTTGTAGTGCTGCTGGAGGTGGTCGGTGCCTTGATCGAAGCAGGCGGAGTGCTGACGACTTCGTCCGATGCGCGGTGAAGTTCATTTTCGAACTCTTCACGGGCTTTTTTGAACTCGCCCATGCTGCGTCCAAGGCTGCGGGCAAAAGTCGGAAGCTTCTTCGCGCCAAACAGCACTAGCACAAGAATGGCAATGATGAAGATCTCCATATTGCCGAGGGTACCGATGGCCAGAAAATGTGTATTCATGAGCAGATTCATAAGGTTAGAAACGGCGGGTTGCAATATGGACTTTCGGCTGTTGCGGCCTGCCCATCATTGCTAAAACGCCTGAGGGGTCTCAGTTCTTTGATAGGGGACTGGCGAACCGCCGCGACGAAAAGGGTACGCTCGGGAGCACGAGTGCGGGAAAGGGTTGCGAGCGGCGTGCGACGTTGGGTTTTTGGTGCGATCACTCTTCGCGCCTGCCGTCTTCAAACTCTTTGCGGGCTTTTTTAAACTCGCCCATGCTACGTCCAACACTGCGGGCAAAAGTCGGAAGCTTCTTCGCGCAGAACAGCACCAGCACCAGAATGGCGACGATCAAAATTTCCATGGTACCGAAGGTTCCGAAAGCCAGGAAGTGTGTATTCATAAGGGATAGAAAAAGTCGGTTACAATCCAGGGGACCGGCAACGCCGTGACAAAGATACGTTGAGCAGGCGGTAACGGAAGGAGTTTTAAGGGCGCACCATCTGGTTTATCACGATTCACCAACCGCGCATATTGCTTTCAAACTCGTCGCAGGCCTTTTTGAAATCCGCGAGTTTGCGACCGAGCCAGGTAGCCAGAGCAGGGACCGTGGCGCTGAAAAGCACGATGCAAACGAGCGCAAGTACATCTGTCTTGTCCAGGGTGGCGAAGGACAGTGTATTCGTGGCTAAAAAAGCATGCATCCGGTCATTAACGGAGGCGCGAACAAGAAACTTGCGCCGAAGCGTCAGCCGGGCTCACGGCTTTGCGTAATCATCGCCATTTAGGCTGTGGGCCACGGATTCGAGCCAGGCCTCCAGCGCATGCTGCATGGTGGGCACACGTTCCGGCTGTTCAGCGAGCAGTACCCTGCTTTCATCTGGATCCGCCGCCAGATCATAAAGCTCCCAGGTGACGTGAGTGGTTTGGGGATCCTCGATGCGGTGGATTTTCCAGTTGCCATCCAGCCACGCAGAATGACCTGGAAAGCGGTTGAGCGGGACTGGCGGACCGATCTTTCCAGCATCGGTTGCGAGCCGTTCCTGATCTTCGATTTCCCTGCCCTCGGATTGGGCGGCCAGAAGCTCATCCATCCACTTCTTTGAGGGCACGGCAATACCTTTGGCGGGATAGTTCCAAAAGCCGATAGGCTTGGCTCGCGGCTCGTTCTTGCCTTCCACCAAGGGCAGCAAAGTCACACCATCCAGCGGCGGCAGGTTTTCCGCAGTCACATCCGTGGCGTCAATCAAGGTGGGGAAGATATCGCTCGTCACGCAGGGCGCAGTGATGATCCTCGGCTCGTCGAAATGCGCTGGCCATTCCATCAGCGC
>JAQGPI010000030.1 GCA_028293175.1 Verrucomicrobiaceae bacterium
ATCAGCGCATCAGAAAGGTCGATGGAGCCATGCGAGCCGCCCTTGTCGGCAATCCAGCATTTCATGGCCTTGTTGCCATAGGTCACGCTGCCGTTGCAACTGAAGTGCGAACCCTGGATGTGGGCTAGGCAGCCGGCGAAGGAGGTGGCAATCTTGAAGGTGGAGCCCGGCGCATACTTTTTGATGGCCCGGTTGATCATCGGGTTGGTGGGATTGGTGAAATAGCGCTTCAGGTCATCATCGCTGATTTTCGGCACCCACTTGTTAGGATCGTAGCAGGGTACGGAGGCCATGGCCAGCACTTCGCCTGTGTTGGGATCGATGACAACGGCGGCGGCACGGCCCAGGTTGGCATCGCGTAGAGCCGTTTCGGCGATGAACTGGATGCGCGCATCAAGAGTCAGCCACACGTCGTTGCCTTTCTTTGGCGGCACGAACTCCTTGGGCATTTCGCCCACGATGTTGCCCTTCTCATTGCGCAGCATCACACGCACACCGGGCACACCTTTGAGGCGGCTGTCCATGGTCTTCTCCACGCCTGCGGCACCGAAATCATCCCACACGGCGTACTTCCATTTTTGTTGCTCCGAGAGAGGAATCAGAGATTCATCGGGAAGGCGCACATAGCCCAGCACATGGCAGGCGAGGGCATCATAAATGTACTGGCGTGTGGGGCGCACTTCAGGGAACACGCCCGGAAGCTGAAGATTGTGCTCGGCGAACCGACTGAATTCCTCAAAGGTAAGGTCGCTACGATAAACCCAGGGCACGGCACCGCCATTGGTTCGGAAATGAGTGCGCAAGTTTTCCTGGTTCCGGGTTCTTTCCTGGTCCGTCTCCTCCTTGGCCAGTTTCATCTTGCGCAGCGGCTCGAAGACCATTTCCTCCATGACGGCGACGATGTCGGTCTCGCGCATTTTGCGGGCGAAGCCGCCTTCGTTCTTGTCGTTCTGGATCTTCGGCAGGGCCACTGGTTTGCCGTGCGATTCGATCTTCATGGCGCGCACCTTGGCATCCACCACGTCCTTGAGATTGATGCGCACCTCGAAGGAGGGCTTGTTGCTCACCAGTACAACGCCGTTGCGGTCCTTGATCTCGCCGCGCACGCCGGGCACACGCGCCTTCAGATGGCGGGTGGTGGGAAGCTTGCCCTTGAACTCATCATTGCGCTCGATCTGCAAATAATAGAGCCGATAGACAAGGGTCATGAAAGCCACCATGACGAGGAGGCTGAACAGAATTAAGCGGAAGCGATATTTAACGACCATCGAAGCGATACCTCAGACCTTCATACTTGATTTCGTAGTGGGTCGTCTTCGCCAAAGTGTGCAGCATGAGAAAAAGAATAGGCGAAGCGAGCATGGCGAGCAGCGTGTCCGTCACCAGCTTGGTCCAAACCTCGCTGGGGAAATACAGGCTGCCCCTTAAAAAAGAGAGAAGTAAGTACTGCACCAGGAGCCAGGTGGCAGTGACGAAACCGACCATCACAACGGGAAGCTCAAGCCGGCCTTTCTTAAACAAGGGACGGATGCCTTGCATGAGGGCGCCGAGAACTCCGAAAAACAAGATGGAATAGCCGAAGCCCAGGTCCGCACCGGGGGCGCTCATGGCGGTATTGAAGGCGGTAAGGCCATTATCGGTCGCCAGCCCGGCAAGTTTCTCCGCGCCGGAATCCTGGATTACGAACGGCAGGTAGCGTGCATCCCACAGGAAGCCTGTGCCAAAGGCCATGACCAGCATCACCGGAAACGGCACCGACACGGAGGCCGCAAAGAAGAAGACCGGCCCGATGAAGAGCCGCGCGTTTTGCGCAATCTCAATCGCAGGCAGGAACTCTTCCGCAATCAGGGAGAGCGCCAGCATGACGATGACAATGAGGTTGAACAGCATGGCGGCAGGCTATTTTTTTGCTGACTTAGGCTCAGCGGCTGGCTTTGGCTGCTCGGCGGCTTGCTGACGCTGATCAACGACGAAGACGTCCTCCAGCACCTGGAATTCCACCGCAGGGACGACAACCGCCTCGCCGGAGATTTCCTGGTTCTCAAAGCGCTTCACCTTGCCGAGTAAAAGCTTGGCCGGAAACACGCCGCCATCACCGGAGGAATAAACATTGTAGCCGGGCTGGATCGCCGCATTGCGCGAAAGGAAGCGCAGCCGCAGGTCAGGCTTCATTTCGCCACCACCTCGCTCGCCGGTAAGGATGCCCTTCTCTTTAGTAGGCTGGCCGTCCGGACCTTCCACCATAGCGGCGACGCGGCATAGTTCATCGGTTAGCAGAACGATCTCGGACAAACTATTGGAGACTCGTCCGGTCTTGCCGACGAGGCCTACATCAGTCACCACGGGGCTGTCCGTGGTGATGCCATCATCGGAGCCCTTGTCGATGATCATGGTATTCCACCATGTGGCGGCGGAGCGTTTGATCACATGCGCGGGAATGAGGTTGTTGAAGGGCGAACGCTTTTTGTACCCATTCAACTGGCGCAGCTTGTTGTTTTCCTCCAGCACCTCCTCGCGCCGCTGGTTGACGATGCGGAGGCTTTGTACCTCAAGGCGAAGGCGCTCGTTGTCGCGTTGCAGTTCCTTGGGATTGATCTCTGGAGCAATCGCCCTGGTGGTGGAGTTCTGCATGGTGGCGCTCGCGTGAATGAACGGCGAGAAGAGCGACATCACCTTGGCCTGCACAGCCTGGGTGGCGGGCGTCTTCAAGGTGAGCACAGCGCCCGTCGCCGCCAGGAACAGCAGCAGGGCGATGACATTGAGCGTTTTCATGGAAGAGCAATAGGCCCGACGTGGTGACGGAAACCTGGACAGCCCGCAGTGGCGGCCCGGGTATTCTGATTATACGTCAGTGTTGCTGACCTTACGCAAAAAGGCGAGCTCGCTGAGCACGCGGCCGGTACCTTCGCAAACGGCGCTGAGCGGATCTTCCGCCACGTGCACAGGGAGGGCTGTCTCCTCCTGGAGAAGCTTGTCGAGGCCGCGCAGCAGCGCGCCGCCACCGGCAAGCATGATGCCGCGGTCAACAAGGTCGGCGGACAGTTCCGGTGGGCAGCGTTCCAGCGTGGTGCGCACGGCATCAATGATCGTATTGAGCGGCTCCAGCATGGCCTCCCGCACTTCCTGCGAGGTGATAGTGATCGTTTTTGGCAAACCGGCGACCATGTCGCGGCCCTTCACTTCCATCGTGGCTTCCTTACCCATGGGGAAGGCGGAGCCAATGCGAAGCTTGATTTCTTCCGCCGTGCGTTCGCCAATCATCAGATTGTACGCACGCTTCATGTAATTGATGATGGCTTCATCCAGTTCATCACCAGCAACGCGAACGCTGCGGGCATAGACAATGCCGGAGAGTGAGATGATGGCCACTTCGGTGGTGCCACCGCCGATATCCACAATCATGTTGCCAGCAGCTTCCTGCACGGGCAGACCCACGCCAATGGCAGCGGCCATAGGCTCTTCCATCAGATGCACTTCACGGGCACCTGCCTGCTCAGCAGATTCCTTTACGGCGCGTTTTTCCACTTCCGTGATGCCGGAAGGAACAGCGATGACCACGCGTGGACGCACCATGGAGCGGCGGTTGTGCACCTTGCGAATGAAGTGGCGCAGCATGGCTTCCGTCACGCGGAAGTCGGCGATCACACCATCCTTCAGCGGACGGATGGCGGTGATGCCGCCCGGAGTACGGCCTAACATACGCTTGGCATCATCGCCGACGGCGACGACTTCATTGGTGCCGGTTTTCACCGCCACTACCGAGGGCTCGCGAAGAACAATACCATGATCTTTAACATAGACGAGAGTGTTGGCAGTGCCGAGGTCGATGCCGATATCGTTCGACACAAAGCCGAAAAGTTTTCCAAAAAACATTGGAGGAGAGGAGGGAAAAAATGGTTGTACTGAAAGGGGTGAGCGCAGGAACCGGAAGGCGAGCTTCAGTGGTGGGAATCCTCGTTTTTTTGAGAATCACAAGAATGACCCGGAAGCTTTGTCGAGCGAGTCCGTGAAACTAAAAGAGGGGACTCTAGCGTCAAGGGGAGATTTCCCCAGGAGCATTTTTGCTAAACAAGATGAAAACCAGCTGTTTTGAAGGAGAAAGCCAAGACGATCTGAGTCGAAAGTGACGCGCGCGATAACTCACGCCTGAGAAAGGCAGGCACCTTCGACGGCATAAACCTCCATCCGGTCCCCCAGATCACCTGCCCAATCGAGATGAGTGGTGGTGATAATCTTTTGCGTGCCCGCCGGCAGTCCATCCAGCAGCGCACGGCGGCGCAAGGGATCTAGCTCGCCAAAGACATCATCAATAAGAAGCAACGGTGGCTGTCCGCTGGCTTGTTCCAGCGCCTGGGCCTGTGCTAGCTTGAGTGCGAGGGACACAGAGCGTTGCTGACCTTCGGAAGCAAAGGATTCAGCGGGGCGTCCATTGAGCATCACCGTGAAGTCGTCTCTGTGCGCGCCCGCAAAAGTGGAGCGCGTTCGTTCCTCTTCAGCGCGGCTGGCCTGGAGCACTTCGAGCAGTGAGTCGCCAGGGCATCCAGGGGCATAGTGCAATCCCAGTGCCTCCTGGCCCATGCTTAGCATGCTTAATACCTCATGCGCTGGCTTCTCCATGCCATGCAGCAATGCGGCGCGATGGTGGCTGAGGGTGCGGTGAAAGCCATCCATGATCCGCGCATAGGCATCGGCCTGTCGCCAATTTACCTGCGCGTCGCGCTTGAGGGTGTAGTTGCGTGAGCGCAAGGCCCTTGTGTAGCCTTGCAGGGCATGCAGGTACTCCTGCGCCATCTGGCTCGCGGCAAAGTCCATGAACCGCCGCCGATGCTCGCCGCTGCCACGCACGAGATTCATGTCGCTGTGGTCCATCCAGACGATGACCGCTGAGTTGGCCAAGTAATCCGCCGCCCGGCCACAGATCGCACCATCAAGCGCCAGCTTGCGGGCGGTGGCGGACATGCCGCAGCGCAGCGTGTGGTTGTTCCATTGGCCCTCCACCATACAGGCCGTGGCCCCGAAGCGAATCATGTCCGTGCGAGTGCTGGTGCGTGGTGATTGCAGGCGCATCAGCAGGCAAATCGCTTCTAGCAGCGAGGTCTTGCCCTGGGCATTGCGGCCCACCAGCAGAGTAGTCTCAGGGTGCAACTCCAGCGCCGCTTGCGTGAAACAGCGAAAGTCGCGTGCTTCAATTCGCTCCAGCATGAGGGCTCGGTGGCTGTGATTCAGGAAGGGTCATGGAGGAATCTAAATAGGAACTGAGAAGAGGGAAGTTAGAAGTCAGGGAGCCGACACGGGAGCAGGAATGTTCGAAGGGGACCGTTCTCCCAAACGCTCTCGGCAACACAGACGGCAGGCCCTCCATGTCTTCCATCATTTTCGGTTGATTTCATGGGTGCGGCGGCCATGACTGCGGCCCCACTTATGGCCGCTTTCCGTACCGTCAAAGGCTTTCGCGACTTCTTCCCGGAGGAGTGCGCGATGCGCAATTACATCTTCGAAACCTGGCGCGCAGTTTCGCGTCGCTACGGCTTCATGGAATACGAAGCGCCAGTGCTGGAGCACACGGACCTGTACCGCAAAAAGAGCGGCGATGAAATCACCGCCCAGCTCTTCTGCTTTGAAGACAAGGCCCAGCGCGAAGTGGCACTGCGCCCGGAAGTGACGCCCTCACTGGCGCGCATGGCTACCGCACGGCATCGCGATTTCCGCAAACCCCTGAAGTGGTTTCAAATCGGCTCCTGCTTCCGCTACGAGGAGCCGCAGGAAGGCCGCACGCGCGAGTTCATCCAGTTCAATGCCGACATCCTCGGCGATGCCAACGAAGGTGCGGATGCAGAACTGATCGCGATGGCCATTGATGTGATGCGCGAGTTCGGCATCGGCGAGGAAGACTTTGTCATCCGCCTGAGCAACCGGCAGATCTGGACGACCTACCTCGCGGAGCGCAATATTGATGCCGAGCACACGGGCGCCTTCCTGACCATCATCGACAAGATCGAGCGTGCGAAGCCGGAAGACACGGCGAAGAAGCTGGAGGCCATTGGCCTCACGCTGGCGGATGTGCGGGCCTTCATGGACGGCACCAATGGCGATCACCCGGCCTTTGCAGCACTGCGCGAAAACCTGACGGCGCGGGGCATGTGGCAGTTCGTGCGGATCGATGCGAGCATTGTGCGCGGGCTGGCTTATTACACCGGCACGGTGTTCGAAGTGTTCGACCTCAAGCACGACCTGCGCGCAGTCGCCGGTGGTGGTCGCTATGACAAGCTTTGCGCCCTCATGAGCGATGGCTCGGTAGACATGCCGTCCGCCGGTTTTGCTATGGGCGATGTGGTGCTGGGCCTTTTGTTGAAGAAAACGCCAGGAGCACAGTTCCGCATCATGGATTACATGGCCGCACAGTTCGGCGTGGATGCCTATGTGATCGTAGCTGATGAACCTCAGCGCGTGCATGCCCTGGCAGTGGTGCAGGTCCTGCGCAAGGCTAACGTCCGCGTGGAGTATTCCTTCGGTCCGCAAAAGGTAGGCAAGGGGTTCCAGGCCGCCGAGGCTGCGAAAGCGCGCTGCGCGTTAATCTTTGGCAACGAGTATCCGCAAGTGGCCGTGAAGGACTTGGTTAACCGTCAGCAGACCATGGTGGCGGTGGAGGACTTGATCGACAACGTGCTGGCGCTCGTGAAATCACCGAAGCAAGGGCCGTTGATCGCGAACGGCGGGAAGAAGAGCTAACCAACCGAAAGTAGGGTGGTTGCTTTGGCTACGACTCCATGTCGATCTCGTCCCCCGCTTCCTCTATGATGGCGGGCAGTTCCTTGCCCGCCGCTAATCGACCGCTGTAGAGCTCGATGGCGCGGCGCGCTACGATGTCCACGACTGCGGGCTGGAGGGCTCTAACAGCCACGTTAGCGACGGCGAGGCTGGCCCACATGACGGGGGAATTGAATCGCGCAGCCTGCCACACGGGCAGCAGCCGCTTGTACCATTTGTTGATGGACTGGAAGTGCTCATTCTCCACTACCTTGCGGCCTTTGTTGATGGCCTTGATGGCGGTGTTGGCGCTGACATCGACGAGTCGGCCAATCGTGCGTGTCTGCAAAAAGTCCGCGATGTCGAGCGCCGCCAGATGCACGGCGCGAGTAAACTGGCTGAGCCCCGGTGCTAGCAGCGGCTGCGGGTCGGCGGGGTAATAGACAGAGGCAATTTCCCTTACTAGGCGCGGGATTTCACGAATGAGCGGATCAATCCACTCGGGATTAAGGTTCTTCTGCCAGCGCATGCGCCGCTTGCATTCCTTCACCACTTCCTGTGCAGCCCCATCTTTGACGGTTCCGTGAAGGGCGTGTAGCGCGGCCTCGGCCACGCGGCCCGCCGCCTTGGCATCCGCCAGCAGGCGCAGGCCGAACCACACCCCGATGATACCCATGCCGCTGATCAATCCCGCTAGGAAGATGAGGGCAGCGTGCATGGGCTGTCAGTGGCGGTTATTCGCCTGGAAGGGGCGCGGTGGGATAAGTCTCCACCCAGGGCAACCCGTGGGTACTGAGGTTTTCCATGAACGGATCAGGGTTGAGCTGCTCGACATTCCACACGCCGGGCTGCCTATATTCTTCGTTGGTGAGCAGCAGTTTGGCCGCAATCATGGCGGGCACGCCGGTGGTGTAGCTCACGCCCTGGCTGTTGGTTTCGCGATAGCACTCCTGGTGGTCGCAGATGTTGTACACGTAGTAGCGGAGGGGCTTGCCATCCTTGCCGGTGCCTTCGATCCAGTTGCCAATGCAGGTCTTGCCCTTGGTATCCGCACCGAGGGTTCCAGGCTCGGGCAGCAGGGTCTTGAGGAATTCGATGGGAATGATTTCCACGCCCTTGTGCATCACTTTGTCGATGCGGGTCATGCCCACGTTCACCAGCACTTCCATGTGCTTGATGTAGGCGTCGCCAAAGGTCATCCAGAAACGCGCACGGCGGATGGGGATGTGCTTGGTGAGCGACTCCAGCTCCTCGTGATAAAGGCAATAGATGTTCTTCGGGCCAATACCATCAGGGAAGGGAAAGCTGCGCTTGATTTCAAGCGGCTTGGTT